>NZ_JBVHMR010000013.1:0-71763 GCF_055558375.1 Streptomyces sp. NPDC025793
CCCCCCCCCCCCCCCGCCCGCCCCCCCCCCCCCCCCCCGCCCGTAGGCGCGCGCCCCGCCCTCTGTCTGGGCCCCCTTGTTGGGGGGGTGGGCCGCCGCCCCGGCGCTCCCCCCCCCCCCCCACCCCCTGGCTTCGGCGCTCTCCGCGCGCATGCCGGTGTTCCCGCCGCAGGGGGCACCGGCACTCCTGTGCGGGCGCCCTCACCGGGGCGGGGTTTCCGTGGCAGGGTGTTGCGGGCAAGCCACAGGGGGCCAACAGAAGAGGGGGAGTCCGTGACCGTCGTCTGGATCAACGGCGCGTTCGGTGCGGGGAAGACCACCGCCGCACGGGAACTGATCGAGCTGATCCCGAACAGCACGCTCTTCGACCCCGAGGTCGTCGGCGGGTCGCTCACGCACCTCCTGCCGCCCAAGCGCCTCGCCGAGGTCGGCGACATCCAGGACCTGCCGATCTGGCGCCGGCTGGTCGTCGACACGGCCGCCGCGATGCTGGCCGAGCTGGGCGGGACCCTCGTGGTGCCCATGACCCTGCTCCGCCAGGAGTACCGCGACGAGATCTTCGGCGGCCTCGCCACCCGCAGGATCCCCGTGCACCATCTGCTCCTCGCCCCGGCCGAAACGATCCTGCGCGAGCGGATGGCCGGCCGGGAGATCCCGCCCGACCTGCCCGACGGCGAGATACGGATACGGCAGTGGTCGTACGACCACATCGAGCCCTACCGCGCCGCCCTCGCCTCCTGGCTCACCGCCGACGCCCACCTCGTGGACACCGGCGACCTCACCCCGCATGAGACCGCCGTCCGCATCGCCGACGCCGTCTCCGGCGGGACCGTACCCCCCTGCGACATCGTGCAGACCCCCGAGCCGACCGCCGAGACGCTCGCCGCCGGGGTGCTGCTCTTTGACGAACACGACCGGGTGCTGCTCGTCGACCCGACCTACAAGCCCGGCTGGGAGTTCCCCGGCGGGGTGGTCGAGCGGGGTGAGGCGCCCGCCCGCGCCGGGATGCGGGAGGTCGCCGAGGAGACCGGGATAGAGCTGCGGGAGGTGCCCCGGCTGCTCGTCGTGGACTGGGAGCGGCCCGCGCCGCCCGGCTTCGGCGGGCTGCGGCTGCTGTTCGACGGCGGCAGACTGGAGCCCGCCGAGGCGTCCCGGGTGCTGCTGCCGGGCCCGGAGCTGCGCGCCTGGCGCTTCGCCGGCGAGCAGGAGGCCGCAGGGATGCTCCCGCCGGTCCGCTATGAGCGGCTGCGCTGGGCGCTGCGGGCCCGTGAGCGGGGCACCGCCCTGTATCTGGAGGGCGGGGTGCCGGTCGGCTGATCCCCGGTGGTCCGGTGTTCAGGCGGTGGCTGCCACCTCGCACAGCGCCGCCGCCGCACCCGTCAGCACCGGGTCGCCGTGCCCGAAGCACGCCACCTCCGCGTCCAGCTCCGCCAACCGCCGCAGAGAGGCGAAAAGTTGCGGGCGGTCGAGGTTGAACACCCCTGGGATCACCGAGCCGTCGGCCGGTGACGCGGCCACCGTGTCCCCGGTGAACAGCACGCCCTCGGTGGGCAGGAACAGCGCGATGCTGCCGTCCGTGTGCCCGGGGACATGGAGCACGCGTGCCCCGCCGCCGAAGTCGAGCACCTCGCCGTCGGACACGTCGGTGACCGAGGAGGGCGGCACCGGCGTCCCCTGCGGCAGTCGCCTGCTCACTTCCAGGCGGATCGGCAGCTCCCAGTCCTCGAACCGGGGCCGCGGGCCGGGGAGTTCCCCGCGGACGACCGGGGCGTCGAGGCGGTGCGCCAGCACCTCGGCGCCGCTCAGCGCGGCGAACTCGCCCGCCCCGCCCACGTGGTCCTCGTGGAAATGGGTCAGCACGATCCGCCGTACGTCCGAGGGCGCGTGCCCCAGCGCCGTGATCGCGTCGGCGATCGCCGGGCCGGCACCGATCGTGCCCGCGTCGACGAGCGTCAACTCGTCGTCGTCGCGCCAGAGATAGGCCTGGCCGACGGGGAAGCGCAGCAGGTGCAGCCGGGGGAGCAGTTCGATGACGTCCATGCCCCGACCGTAGGCAGCGCCCCCGCCCACAGGCGAGGGCGCTCTGCCGCCGGCAGAAGCGGCGGACGGGAGACCCGGAGGGGTCAGCCGGCGTAGTTGCGCAGGAACAGTGCCTCGGCGACCGACAGGCGCTCCAGCTCCTCGGGGGAGACGCTCTCGTTGACCGCGTGGATCTGCGCCTCCGGCTCGCTGAGACCGATGAGCAGGATCTCGGCCCGCGGGTAGAGCCCGGCGAGGGTGTTGCACAGCGGGATGGAGCCGCCCTGTCCGGCGTACTGCATGGTCTCGCCGGGGTAGGCCGCGGCCATCGCGTCGGCCATGGCCCGGTAGGCCGGGCTGGTGGGGTCGGCGCGGAAGGGCTGGCCCTGGCCGATGTGCTCGGTGCTGACCCGGGCGCCCCACGGGGTGTGCGCCTCGATGTGCGCCTGGAGCAGCTTGGTCGCCTCGGCGGCGTCCACGCCCGGCGGTACCCGCAGGCTGATCAGGGCCCGGGCCGTGGACTGCACCGAGGGGGTCGCGCCGACGACCGGCGGGCAGTCGATGCCGAGGACGCTGACCGCGGGGCGGGCCCACAGGCGGTCGGCGACGGCGCCGCCGCCGGTCAGTTCGACACCGTCGAGCACCCGGGCGTCGGAGCGGAACTGCTCCTCGGTGTACTCCAGGCCGTCCCACGTGGCCGAGGCGTCGAGACCGTCGACGGTGGTCGAGCCGTCCGCGGCGCGCAGCGAGTCCAGGACCCGGATGAGCGCGGCCAGCGCGTCCGGGGCGGCACCGCCGAACTGGCCCGAGTGCAGGTTGCCCTCCAGGGTGTCGATCTGCACCCGGAGCAGGGTCATCCCGCGCAGGATGGTGGTCACGGTGGGCAGGCCGGCCCGGAAGTTGCCCGCGTCGCCGATCACGATCGTGTCGGCCGCGAGCAGCTCGGGGTGCTGCTCGGCGTAGCGCTCCAGGCCGCCGGTGCCCTGCTCCTCCGAGCCCTCGACGATCATCTTCACGTTCACCGGGACGCCGCCGTTCGCCTTCAGGGCGCGCAGCGCGAGCAGGTGCATGATGAAGCCGCCCTTGCAGTCGGCGCTCCCGCGGCCGTACCAGCGGCCGTCACGCTCGGTCAGCTCGAACGGCGGGGTGGTCCAGCCGGCCTCGTCCAGCGGCGGCTGCACGTCGTAGTGGGCGTAGAGCAGAACCGTTTTCGCACCCTCGGGGCCCGGCAGGTAGCCGTAGACCGACTGGGTGCCGTCCGGGGTGTCCAGCAGGGCCACGTCGACGAAGCCCTCGGCGGTGAGCGCCTCGGTGATCCAGCGCGCGGCGGCCTCGCTCTCGCTCTTCGGGAACTGCGCGAAGTCGGCCACCGACCGGAAGGCGACGAGCTCGGTCAGCTCCGCCTTCGCCCGGGGCATCAGCGAGGCGACGGTCTCGGCGACCGGATTCGACGACATGGGCACGCTCCTCGTGGGTGCGACGTTGAACGGGGTGAGTACCCCGATACTCCCACAGTGGCCTGCGGCGACGACCGCCGTAGGATGCGGGGGACACTACGGCAGCGGCTGGATCGGAGCAGTAGACCATCGTGAGCGGCGAGAACTCTTCGGCGGACGACGTGCAGCAGGTGTGGGACGTCGTCGTGGTGGGCGCGGGACCCGCGGGGGCCTCGGCCGCCTATGCGGCCGCGGTCGCCGGACGGCGCGTGCTGTTGCTGGAGAAAGCCGAGTTGCCGCGCTACAAAACCTGTGGCGGCGGCATCATCGGCCCCTCGCGCGACGCCCTGCCCCCGGGCTTCGAGCTGCCCTTCCGCGACCGGGTGCACGCGGTCACGTTCTCCCACAACGGCCGTTTCGCCCGCACCCGCCGCTCCAAGCAGATGCTGTTCGGCCTGATCAACCGCCCCGAGTTCGACCAGCAGCTGGTCGAGCACGCCCAGAAGGCGGGCGCCGAGCTGCGTACGGGCGTCACGGTGCAGCGCGTGGAGCAGCACGGCTCGGCGGTCCCCGACCGGCGCACGGTCGCCGTCCTGCTCCAGGGCGGCGAGACGGTGCTGGCCCGCGCGGTCGTCGGCGCCGACGGCAGCGCCAGCCGGATAGGGGCCCATGTCGGGGTGAAGCCGGCCCAGGTGGACCTCGGCCTGGAGGCGGAGATCCCGGTCCCGGAGTCCGTCGCCGAGGACTGGAAGGGCCGGGTCCTCATCGACTGGGGCCCGATGCCGGGCAGTTACGGCTGGGTGTTCCCGAAGGGCGACACCCTGACGGTCGGCGTGATCTCCGCGCGCGGCGAAGGCGCCGCCACGAAGCGGTACTTGGAGGACTTCATCGCCCGGCTCGGCCTGGCCGGCTTCGAGCCGTCCATCTCCTCCGGGCATCTGACCCGCTGCCGCGCGGACGACTCGCCGTTGTCCCGGGGGCGGGTGCTGGTCTGCGGTGACGCGGCCGGTCTGCTGGAGCCGTGGACGCGCGAGGGCATCTCCTTCGCGCTGCGCTCGGGCCGGCTCGCGGGGGAGTGGGCGGTGCGCATCGCCGAGGCGCACGACGCGGTCGACACCCGCCGCCAGGCCCTGAACTACGCGTTCGCGGTCAAGGCCGGACTCGGCGTCGAGATGAGCGTCGGCAAGCGGTTGCTGACCGCGTTCGAGAAGCGTCCCGGCCTCTTCCACGCGGCCCTCACCGGATTCCGCCCCGCCTGGCGGGCGTTCCGGGAGATCACCCAGGGCAAGACCTCGGTCGCCGAGATCGTCCGCTCCCGCCCGCTCGCCCAGCGCGCCCTGACCGCGCTGGACCGGGAACAGAGCGCCCCGGCGGAGGATCCGGTCAGTTCGTGACGGTGATCCGGAAGACGGGGTGGTCGGGGGCGATACGGCGCAGGTCCTCGTCCGGGGAGTCGGGGCCGACGCCGTCGAAGAAGACTCCGACCTCCGCCTTCCAGCGCTTGAGGTAGGCGCGCAGCAGCGGGACCTTGTCGTCGTCGGCGACCTCGGCGGCGGTGAAGACGTCCACGCTGCTGCCGAGCCGCAGTTCGCCCCCGCCGACCGCCCGCATGTTGCGGGTCCACTGGACATGGCCGCGCGGGGCGACCAGGTACTGCTGCCCGTCGACCGTCAGCAGGTTCACCGGAGTCGTACGCCACTGCCCGCTCTTGCGTCCGCGCACCGCGAGGACCCGGGAACCCCAGATGCTGATGCCGCGCCCGGTGAGCCAGGCCACCGTCCGGTTGAAGACGTTGACGGTGAACCAGCCCGGCTTCTTGACGTGTGACGACATGGTGACCCCCACGGTTTGGGAGAGCGGTGCTCTCGGTTGGCTCCAGTGTGGGGGAGGTCGGCACGAGAATGCAAGAGCGCTGCTCTCTTTTGTGTGCACTGCTCTCTCTCGTGGCAGACTGGAGGGTATGAGCACCCCACAGGGCGCCCGCGCACGGGCCAGGACGGAAGTCACCGCCGCCATCAAGGAAGCGGCCTGCAGACAGCTGGCGGACGAGGGCGCGGCGAAGCTCTCACTGCGGGCCGTCGCGCGCGAACTCGGCATGGTCTCCTCGGCCCTGTACCGGTACTTCCCCAGCCGCGACGAGCTGCTGACCGCCCTGATCATCGACGCCTACGACTCCCTCGGCGAGCGTGCGGAGCGGGCGCACGACGCGGCGCGCGGTGCCGCGCCCGTGGCCCGCTGGACCGCCGTGTGCGAGGCGGTGCGGGGCTGGGCGCTCGCGCATCCGCACGAGTACGCGCTGATCTACGGCTCGCCCGTGCCCGGCTACGCCGCCCCCGAGACCACCGTCCCGGCCGCCTCCCGCGTGGGTCTCGTTCTCATCGACATCATCCGCGCCGCGCACGAGGGCCCCGGTCTCGCCGACCTGCCCCTGCCCGCCACCCTGCGCCCCGAGGCCGAGCGCATGGCCGCCGACCTCGCCCCCGACCTGCCCCCCGAGGTCGCCGTGGCGATGGTGGCGGCCTGGGCCCAGCTGTTCGGGCTGGTGAGCTTCGAGCTGTTCGGCCAGTTCCACAAGGTGGTCGAGGACCGGGAGAGCTTCTTCCGGCACACGGTCACGCAGCTGGCACACGGGGTCGGGCTGCGGTAGGGGCGAGGTCCCCCGTGGTGGGCGTCGTACTCCCCGGGGAGTACGAGTGATCACCTCGCCCGGCGGACGTCCGGCGCCGCCGCCGGCGTCTAGCGTGGCGGGCATGGAAGAGCAGCGCGCCCCCTCGCCGCGGTGGCGGTACGGGCCCCCGTGGTCGCGGTACGGACCTGCCTGGCGCGACGGCCCGGACGACACGGAGCCGCACCGGGGGCGGGCCTGGCCCTGGCGCTCGACGACGCTGTTCACCGTGTTCGTGCTGGTCGGCAGCAACTTCGCCGGGCACGGCCAGCCGCACCGGGTGCCGCTCGATCTCTACGCGCGCGTGCTGCTGCTCGCCGCCTCGCTCCTGCTGCTGTGGCGCCACCGCCACCCGGTGGCCGTGGTGTTCGGCACGGCGGCGGTGACCCTCGGCTACCTGGCCACGGGCTACCCCTACGGACCGGTCTGTCTGACGGTCGCGGTGGCCTGCTTCAGCGCGGTCGTGGCCGGGCACCGGCGGGCCGCCTGGGCGGCCGTGGGACTGCTGTGGGCCGGGCACGCCCTGGTCGCGCTCTGGCTGTACCGCTGGCTGCCGCCCCCGGGGGACAAGGGCGCGGGCGTCATCCAGGAGATCGGCCTCGCCGCCTGGGTGCTGGCGGTCTTCGCCGTGGCCGAACTGGCCCGGGTGCGGCGCGAACAGTGGGCCCGGGAGCGGGCGGACCGCGCGCAGGCGGCCCGGCGGCGCGCCGACGAGGAACGGCTGCGGATCGCCCGCGAACTGCACGACGTCCTCGCGCACAGCATCTCCGTCATCAACGTCCAGGCCGGGATGGGCCTCGCGCTGCTCGACAGCGACCCCGAGCAGGCGCGGACCGCGCTCACCACCATCAAGGCCGCCAGCAAGGAGGCCCTCGGCGAGGTGCGCCAGGTGCTCGACACCCTGCGCGCCCCCGGCGCCGCCCCGCGCACGCCCGCCCCGGGCCTGGACCGGCTGCCGGAACTGGTGGAACAGGCGGCCGCCGCCGGGCTGACCGTCGAGGTCGAGGGCGTGCTGCCGCAGCTGCCGGCGGGGGCCGACCTGGCCGCGTTCCGCATCGTCCAGGAGGCGCTGACCAACGTCGTACGGCACTCCGGATCGCGGCACGCGCGCGTGGCGTTCGCCCATGACGGCGACGCGCTGCGGCTGCGCGTCGACGACGACGGACCCGCGACCGGCGCCGACGCCGGGGGCAGCGGGAACGGGCTGGCCGGCATGCGGGAGCGGGCGGCCGCGCTCGGTGGCACCATCGAGGCGGGCCCGCGCCCCGACGGCGGCTTCCGGGTGCTCGCCGTACTGCCGTCGCATCTCAGGGAGGACCAGTGATCCGGGTACTGCTCGCCGACGACCAGTCGCTCGTGCGGGCCGGTTTCAGAGCGCTGCTCGACGCGCAGCCGGACATCGAGGTGGCCGGCGAGGCGGCCGACGGCGAGGCGGCGCTGCGCCTGGTGCGCGAACGGGCGCCGGACGTCGTCCTCATGGACATCCGCATGCCCCGGCTCGACGGCCTGGCCGCGACCCGGCGCATCACGGACGACGCGGATCTGGCGGACGTCAAGGTGGTCATGCTCACCACCTTCGAGCTCGACGAGTACGTCTTCGAGGCCATCCGCTGCGGTGCCTCCGGCTTCCTGGTGAAGGACACCGAACCGGACGAACTCGTGCGCGCCGTACGGGCGGTGGTCGACGGCGACGCGCTGCTGTCGCCCGGCGTCACCCGGCGCCTGATCGCCGAGTTCGCGGCCCGCTCCAAGGAGCCCGCGGCGGCCGACGCCCTCGCCCGGCTGACCGAGCGGGAGCGGGAGGTGATGGCGCTGGTCGGCATCGGCCTGTCCAACGAGGAGATCGCCCGCCGCCTGGTGGTCAGCCCGCTGACGGCCAAGACCCATGTGAGCCGCGCGATGGTGAAACTGGGCGTCCGCGACCGCGCCCAACTCGTCGTGCTGGCCTACGAGTCGGGGTTGGTGCGACCCGGCTGGCTGGGCTGAGCGCCCCGCCGGAAGCGCACCAGCACGCTCACCACCCGGGCCAGGAAGACCACGGGCGCGACCACGAGACCGGCCCACACCAGCGCCGTCCCCAGCGCTCGGAGCAGAGAGAAGAGCAGCGCCGGCCCCGCGACGGCTCCGAACAGCACCGCGGCCGCGAACCCGGCGCTCACCAGCGCATAGCCGATCTCGACCGTGGCCGCGTCCTGCCGGGCCTTGGTGCGGCGTCCCCCGTGGCTGTCCATCACCTCAGCCTCACAGACGTGCGCCCGGCGGGCAAACCAACTCCCGCCGGGCGCACGTAACGAGGCTTCCCCCTAGGGCCTGCGAGGAAGTCCGGCCCCCGCCGGTGGGTGCGGCGTGCGTCGAGCACCGCGGCCTCGACGTGTTCGGCAGTACGCCTCGGGCAGGTGCGGGGCCGGCTGGATCGGTCGTGCAGGCCGTCCCATCCCTCGGCCCAAAAACGCGCCACCCATCGGTGCGCGCACTGGCGCGACACTCCCAGCTCCTTCGCCACGTGTGCCACCGGACGCAGATCGTGCACGACACGGCGCACCAGAAGGCATCTGCCGTGGAAGGTCAGCCGGGCATTAGCGTGGGTCACCAAGACCTCCGGTTGTCGTGAAGACAGGCATCTCCACTACGCCCGGAGGTCCTCTTTTGATCAACTACCGACGCGAGTCACCAACCTCTTGGCCGAGTACACCTAGTCGCGGACCGCCACGCGCTCCGCTTCCGCCTCCCGCACCGTGGACGTGGACCGGGCGACCACCACGGACGGTCGGCCACGGCGGCCGCGCAGACCGGTGAGCGTGATCAGCAGGCCCGCCAGCGCGATGCCCGTGACGACGAGGAAGCCGGGCCGGTAGCTGTCGAGGACGGCCTGCGGGGTGGCGTGTGCGGGGGCGCCCGCGGTGACCACGGCCGTCACCACCGCCAGGAACAGCGCGCCGCCCACCTGCACCGAGGTGTTGAGCAGACCGGAGACCATGCCCTGCTCATGGTCCTCGACGCCGTTGGTGGCCTGGATGTTGAGCGAGGGGAAGACCAGCGCGCAGGCGGCGCCGATCAGCAGCATCGACGGCAGGACGACCGCCGCGTACACGGGGTCGAGATCGACGCGCAGGAACAGGGCGTACCCGAGCGCCATGAAGGCGAAGCCCAGCGCGATCAGCCGGGGCGTACCGAACCGGTCGACGATCGCGCCGACCTTCGTGGACGACACCGCCACCAGTGCGCCGGCCGGCAGGAACGCGAGCGCCGTGTGCAGCGCGGACCAGCCGAGCAGGGACTGCATGTAGAGCGTCGTCAGGAACTGGAAGCCCACGTAGGAGCCGAAGAAGGCGATGGCGCCGAGCTGGGCGCGCACCTGGCTGCCCGAGCGCAGCACGCCCAGCCGGATCAGCGGGCTCGGCGAACGCCGCTCGACCAGGACGAACGCGGTGAGCAGCACGGCGACGGCGAGGAACGACAGCAGCGTACGGGCCGAGGCCCAGCCGGCCTCGGGGGCCTGGACGACGGTGTAGACCAGCAGCAGCATCGACGCGGTGCCGAGGACGGCGCCCGGGATGTCGTAGCCGGCGTGGTTCTCCTCGCGGGCGCTGCGCGGCAGCAGCCGCAGGCCCGCGGCCAGTGCGAGCAGCGCGATCGGCGCGGGCAGCAGCATGGTGAAGCGCCAGCTGGCCTCGGTGAGCAGGCCGGAGAGCACCAGCCCCATGGAGAACCCGGTGGCGGCGCAGGTGGTGTAGATGGACAGGGCCCGGTTGCGCAGCGGGCCCTCCGGGAACGTCGTGGTGATGATCGACAGTCCGGCCGGCGCGGTGAAGGCCGCGCTGAGGCCCTTGACGAAGCGGCTGGCGATCAGCAGCGGACCGGAGTCCACGAGCCCGCCGAGCAGCGAGGCGAGCGCGAAGACGCCGAGCGCGACGAGGAACACCTGGCGCCGGCCGAGCAGGTCGGCGGTGCGTCCGCCGAGGAGGAGCAGGCCTCCGTAGCCCAGGATGTAGCCGCTGACGATCCATTGCAGCGTCGACGTGGACAGATGCAGGTCGGAGCCGATGGAGGGGAGCGCGACACCGACCATCGACACGTCCAGCGCGTCGAGGAACATCGCCGCGCAGAGCACCAGCAGGGTGCCCCACAGGCGAGGAGTCCAGCGGACGGCCGGGGACGGGGCCGCGGAAGGGGTGAGCGGAGAGGTCATGCCGAAGACAGTACATGCACATGCATCGAATGCAAATGCATTTAATTACGGTGCAACAATCTTGCTTCTCTGCTACGGTGCGCCCATGGCGGCGAACAGGGCCGAGCAGGCACTCGTGGAGCAGTGGCGGGACATCCTGGCCCTGCACGCCCGCACCCAGTGCGAGCTGGACCGGGCGCTGCACGAACACGGCCTGTGCGCCAGCGACTTCGAGGTCCTCGACCTGCTGGCCGAGGGGGTGGCGGCCGACGGCGGCTGCGCCTACCGCGTGCAGGAGATCTCCGAGCGGGTCCACCTCAGTCAGAGCGCCCTGTCCCGGCTGATCGGCCGCCTGGAGAAGGACGGCCTGGTCGACCGTGCGATGTGTGCAGAGGACCGGCGCGGGGTCCGGGTGGCCCTGACGGGCAAGGGGCGCGCGCTGTACGGCGAGGTGCGGCCCGTGCAGCGCGCGGTGCTGGCGCGGATGCTGACCTGCGCCGACTGAAAGAGGGTCAGGGGGCGGAGGGGCTGGCAGGGTGTCAGATGCCGCCCTTCTCCCGCCACAGCTCGGCCAGCGAGTGATCGCCGCGCACGCTCGGCACCGGCCTGCGGTTCCACAGCGCCAGGTACAACTCTTCGGCGGGCCCGAACAGTTCGGCCTCGGCCTCGCCGGTCTCGTCATCTGTGCCGGCCGTGTTCCGCACGGTCACCGCCGGCTCGGCCGACAGTCGTACGGTCCACACGGCGTCCGCCCCTTGCACCCCTTCCGCTCCTGCGTGCAGCGCGCGCACCCGCAGGACGCGCGGCTCCTCCGTGCGCAGTCGGCTCCGGGAGCGGGCGTGGAAGCCGCGCAGCAGTTCGTCGATGCCGTCGACCGCGAAGTCCGGGGCGATCGGGGCGGCCGTACCGCCGCGCGCCGCCTCCGCGTCGTACCGGTGGACGGTCGTCTCGTGTGCCTGCCGGCGGGTCCAGAACGCCAGCGGTGAGGGGCTGGGCGCCGGAAGGAACGTCCAGCACTCCAGGTCGGAGGGTGCGGCGGCCAGGGCGTCGACCAGCAGGCGGTGACTGTCCCGGTACCAGGCCACCAGCTCGGCGCCGTCCAGCTCCGGCGGGTCGCCGAAGGGGCGCCGTGCGGTGCCCCCTTCGGTGATGTAGCCGGCGGCCCAGCGGTGCACGGCGCCGGTGTGCCGCAGCAGGTCGCGCACCTGCCACTCCGGGCAGGTGGGCACCTTGGCGTCGGTCCCCGCGGCGTCGGCGGCCGCCGCGAGCAGTCGGCCCTCGCGGTCCAGGGTCTGAAGGAAGTCGGCAGTCTCCATGGGGCGAGTGTGCCGGATGGAGTCCGCTCGAAGGCCCGCCTTTTCCGCTCCACCGCCGCGTGCCCGAGGTCCGTCAGCGCCCCATGGTCCGCCGCGTCGTGACCCCGATGAACGCGGCGACGGCGGCCAGCGCCGCCACGCTCGTGAGCGCGGTCGGCAGGGAGAACCAGTCGGCCATGAAGCCGATCGAGGGCGGCCCGAGGAGCATGCCGCCGTAGCCCAGCGTCGAGGCGACGGCGACCCCGGACGGGCCGGCCAGCGCGCCCGCCCGCTCCACGGCGACCGGGAAGAGGTTGGCGAGCCCGAGCCCGGTGACGGCGAAGCCGATCAGCGCCGCCCACACGGACGGCGCGAGGGAGCCGAGCAGCATGCCCGCCGCCGCGACGGCGCCTCCGGCGATCACGGTGCGCGCGCGGCCGAGGCGTTCCAGGAGCGTGGTCCCGGTCGCCCGGCCGATGGTCATGGCCAGCGCGAAACACGAGTACCCGGCCGCCGCCACACCCGACGAGGCCGCCAGGTCCTGCTGGAGATGGAGCGCGCCCCAGTCGGCCATGGCGCCCTCGCCGTAGGCCGTGCAGAGCGCGACCAGCCCGAAGACGAGGACCAGCCCGCGGTGACCACCGCGTCGCGGGCCGCCGGTCCGCGGTTTCTGGTGCGGCGAGGGGCGGGTCCGGGCCGGCGCGGGTGGCTCCTGCCGCAGCAGGGTGCGCCCGGCGAGGGCGGTGACGAGCAGCCCCGCGACGGTGAGGCCGAGCAGATGCCGGGTGGGGGTGAGCGCACCGGCGACCAGTCCGCCGACGCCCGCGCCGATCATGCCGCCGAGGCTGAACGCGGCATGGAACGTGGGCATGATCGGCCGCCGCAGTGCGGCCACCAGATCGACGGCGGCGCTGTTGAAGGCCACGTTGATCCCGCCGTAGGCGGCGCCGAAGACCAGCAGTACGGCGCCGAGCGCGGGCGCGGAGTGGGTGAGCGGGGGCAGGGCGACGCTGAGGGAGAGCAGAACGGCGCAGACCACGGTGACCGGATGGCTGCCGTAGCGCCGGCACAGGCGCCCGGTGAGGGTCATCGTGATCACCGCACCGGCGGAGACGCCGAGGAGCGCCAGGCCCAGATCACTGGCCGAGGCGTGGGTCTGCTCCTTGATGTCGGGAATCCGGACGACCCACCCGGCGAAGATGAAGCCGTCCAGGGCGAAGAAGGCGGTCAGGGCGATCCGCAGCCGGGTGAGATCGGTACTGCTGCCCGGCACGACGTTGTGCGATCGGGTTTTGTTTATTTGCGGCACAAACTCAGATTAGGGGGAGGCCGAGGGGAGGTGCAAGGTCTTTCCAGGGTGCTCGCGTGTACGGACGGGCCAAGAGTGTTCACATCGCGAGACAACCGGAAACGCGTCAGCGCTCGCCTCGGCGACGAGCGCCTCTCCATGCCGTACGGGCCGCCCTCGGCCGCGTGCGACCGGCTCCGGCCTGTCCGTGGCGGGAACGATGTGTCCTTGAGCTGCGCCTACTTGTGCGCGTTGATGCCGGCCGTGCCGTCAACCCCGCGCACCGTGTGCCTCGTTCGGGGTGGCCGGAGTCTTTCCGTGCGCGGTCCTCCGGTGGATACAGGTCGGTTAATGCTTGCTCACAAGCTGGTTGCCGAGGGGTGAGCGGTCCATGATGGCCCCATGACGTTGGCCTCGCGCGCGCTCGCGCAACTGGCGACCTGGCCCGACCTGAGCCAGGCGATCCCGAGCTGCGGCCTGGGAGGGGCGGTGAGTTCGGCCCACGGCGAGATCGCCCACTTCCACTCGGACCGCGATGTCGATCTACGGCTGACCGACCGGGCCATCCGGCGCTTCGCCAAGGACCTGAGGGACTCGGGGGCGATCAGGATCGTGCCCGGCTCTCAGTGGGTGACCCTGCGCCTCGACGCCGCGAGCGACGTCGACCTGCTGCTCACCCTGGTGAGCGTGGCCCTCCAGGCCCAGCAGGCCTGGCCCGACCCGGCCGACCGGCCGCAGACCGGGTGCAACGACCAGCGGGGGGCGGGGTTCGTGAAGGCCGACCTGGGGCGGTTCTGAGGCGGTCGGCACGGAAAGCGGACCTCGGCGCGGAAGGGGCTGGATCCGAGGCCCCCGGGTCCGAAGTGGCCGGATCCGGTGTGGGCGGAGCCGGATCCGTGGGTGGCGCGCGCCGCTTCTGTGCGGGCCTGCGCGGTGCCCGGGCTCGGTGTGGGTCGATGTGTCGTGGGTGAGGGTTCTGCGCCGGCCGGTGTGCCGGGTGGGTCCGGTGTGGGCCGGTGTCGTGCCCGGGGGGTGCGCACCGGCCGCCGTGCCCGGTGGGCTCGGCGCGGGCCGGTCGCGGCCGGGGCCGGCCGTCGCGTCGGCGGGGCTCGGGCCGGGTGTCACACCGCCAGGACCCGGATCCCTGCCTCCTCGAAGAGGCGTACCGTCTCCTGCGGTACCGCCGTGTCCGTCACGAGCGTGTGCACCAGCTCCGCTCCGCAGATCCGGGCGAAGGCGCGCCGGCCCAGCTTGCTGGAGTCGGCGGCGACCACCACCCGCTCGGCGCGCTCGCACAGCAGCCGGTTGATCGCGGCCTCCGCCTCGTCGTGCGCCGCCGCCCCGTGCGTGGCGTCGAAGGCGACGACGCCGAGTACCGCCACGTCGAGCGTGATCTGCCCGAGCACCCCGTCCGCGAGCGGGCCGATGAGCTCGTACGACTGCGGGCGCGCGACCCCGCCCGTCACCACGATCTTGAACTGGGGCCGCACCGCGAGCTCGTTGGCGATGTTGAGCGCGTTGGTGACGACGGTCAGTGCCGGTGAGCCGCTGGACAGGTCGCCGCGCACGGCCAGGGCGCGGGTCACCTCCGTGGTGGTCGTACCGCCCGTGAGCCCCACCGCCTCGCCCGGCGCCAGCAGATCGGCCACGGCCTTGGCGATGCGCTGCTTCTCGGAGGCGCGGCGGGCGGTCTTGTAGCGCAGCGGGAGTTCGTACGACACCCCGTGCACCACCGCTCCGCCCCGGGTGCGCACCAGCATCTGCTGCTCCGCGAGCTGGTCGAAGTCCCGGCGGATCGTCGCCGCCGACACCTCCAGCTCGGCCGCCGCCTCCTCGACCTCCAGCCGGCCGCGCTCCACGAGCAGTTCCAGCAGCGCCTTCCAGCGGGCGTCCCGGGACATCCGCAGCCTCCTTCTCCGTGTTCCCGGTGACCCTAGCGCACGGTCCTCTGCGCGTGGATGCTTGATTGTGCTCGAAAGCCCGCTATATCTTGCAGGAACAATCAGCGAGGGAAGGGTGTGGGCATGACCCATGTCGAGGACGAGCTGAACAGCCAGCCGGAGTGCTGGGCGCGGGCCGCCGAAGGGGCGCAGCGGTACAAGGCCGCGCTGCCGGAGTCCGGGGAGCGGGTCGCGATCGTGGGGTGCGGGACCTCGTACTTCATGGCGCAGGCGGTGGCCGGGCTGCGGGAGGGCGCCGGGCAGGGCGAGACCGACGCGTTCGCCGCCTCCGAGTTCCCGTACGGGCGGTCGTACGACCGGGTCGTCGCCCTCACCCGCTCCGGTACGACGACCGAAGTGCTGGAGCTGCTCGGCGCGCTGCGGGGACGGACGCGGACCACCGCCGTCACCGCCGACCCCGACACCCCCGTCATGTCCGCCGCCGAGGACCTCGTCGTCCTGGACTTCGCCGACGAACGCTCCGTCGTCCAGACCCGGTTCGCCACCACCGCCCTCACCCTCCTCCGCGCCCATCTCGGCCTGCACACCGACTCCGTCGTCGCCGACGCGCGCACGGCTCTCACCACTCCTCTTCCCGAACAACTCGTCGCCTGCACCCAGTTCACCTTCCTCGGCCGCGGCTGGACCGTCGGGCTCGCGAACGAGGCCGGTCTGAAGATGCGCGAGGCCTCCCTGTCCTGGACCGAGGCCTATCCGGCGATGGAGTACCGGCACGGCCCGATCAGCATCACCACCGGGGGCAGGGCCGCGTGGATGCTCGGCGAGGCACCCGACGGGCTCGCCCAACAGGTCGGCGCCACCGGCGGGTTGTGGATCGAGGGCGAACTCGACCCGCTGGCCGAACTCGTCCGGGTCCAGCGGCTCGCGGTCGCCGTGGCCGCCGCACACGGCCTCGACCCCGACCGGCCGCGCCATCTCACCCGCTCGGTGATCCTCGCCCCCTGACGCCCTGACGCCCTGACGCCCTGACGCCCTGACGCCCTAGCGCCCTAGCGCCCTGACGCCCTGACGCCCTAGCGCCCTGACGCCCTGGCGCCCGCGCAGCGCCGGCCCCGGCCGGCGCGCGGCCGGGCTCCCGCCGGCCTTCCCCGATGCGTGGCCCACGCGCAGCCACCGCCCAGCCACCGCCCGCCCGGCCCCGCCGCCCATCTCCGGCGGCAGCCCGGCTCACCCTCTGCCGGCAGCCGGCCGAGCCCTGGCCGTTTCCGGTCGAACCTCCGGCCGCCCCGCCCCTGCGGCCACCCCCGGTCCGCGTTTCGGAAGGACACCCGAAGTGCCCCTCGTGAACACAGGCGAGCTGATCACCTCCGCTTCCGCGGCCCGCTCCGCGGTCGCCGCGTTCAACGTCATCACCCTGGAACACATCGAAGCCGTCATCGCCGGCGCCGAGTCGGCCGAAGCCCCCGTCGTCCTCCAGGTCAGTGAGAACGCCGTCAAGTTCCGCTACGGACGGCTGTTGCCGCTGGCCCGCGCCGCCGTCGCCGCCGCCGAACGGGCCACCGTGCCCGTCGCGTTGCACCTGGACCATGTGCAGAGCGACGACCTGTTGCGTCAGGCGCCGGGCGCGGGGTTCGGCTCGGTGATGTACGACGCGGCCCGGCTGCCGTACGCCGACAACCTCTCCGTCACCCGGGCCGCCGCCGACTGGGCGCATTCCCAAGGACTCTGGATCGAGGCCGAGTTGGGGCAGGTCGGCGGCAAGGACGGCAGACCTCCGCTGGACGCCCACGCGCCCGGCGCGCGCACCGATCCCGACCAGGCCCGTGACTTCGTGGCCGGAACCGGCGTCGACGCGCTCGCCGTCGCCGTCGGCAGCGTGCACGCCATGACCACCCGCACGGCCCGCCTCGACCACGCACTGCTGAAGCAGCTGTCCGCGGCGCTCGCCGTCCCGCTCGTCCTGCACGGCTCCTCCGGCGTACCGGACGACGGCCTGGTCGAGGCGGTCGCGGGCGGCATCGCCAAGGTCAACGTCGGCACGGCGCTCAACGTGGCGATGACCGGGGCGATCCGGGAGTTCCTCGCCACCCACCCCGAGGCCGTCGACTCGCGGAAGTACCTGAGCGTGGGGAGGGAGGCGATGGCGGACGAGGTACGCCGGATCATCGGGGTGCTGAGCCGCACCTTCGGCTGACCGGTCGTTCAGTCCTTCCTGACCGCCCGCAACACCACGAACTTCGGGTCG
This sequence comes from Streptomyces sp. NPDC025793, assembly GCF_055558375.1. Taxonomy (NCBI): domain Bacteria; kingdom Bacillati; phylum Actinomycetota; class Actinomycetes; order Kitasatosporales; family Streptomycetaceae; genus Streptomyces; species Streptomyces sp. NPDC025793. Next base: position 17,018 of record NZ_JBVHMR010000013.1, read on the forward strand.
GAGGCGACCAGTTCGCTGTTGCCGAACAACCGTTTCAACTTCACGTGGTACCCGAGATGGCGGTTGCCGATCACCCACAGCTCGCCGCCCGGCCGCAGCGCGCGCTTCGCGCCGGTGAACATGCGCCATGCCGTCGCGTCGGTCGTCGCCTGGTGGGAGTGGAACGGCGGGTTGTTCAGGACGAGGTCCACGCTGCCCGGGGCCACCCCGGCCAGCCCGTCGCCGACCCGGAACTCCGCGTGCCCGGGCACCCCGTTGGCCTTGTACGTCGCCTCCGCCGAGGCCACCGCCTGGAACGACTCGTCGACGAACAGCACCTCGGCCGACGGGTCCGCCAGCGCCACCGCCGTACCGACGACGCCGTTGCCGCAGCCGAGGTCCACCACACGGGCGGCGCCCGGGCCGGGCAGGTGCCGCAGCAGGAAACGCGTGCCGATGTCGAGACGGTCGGCGCAGAAGACGCCGGCGTGGTTGACGACCGTGCGCCCGGAGGCCGGCCCGACGTCGTCCGGGAGGGCGTAGGTGTACGGCCACGGGTTCGCGGGCCGCTCCAGCGCCGGGTCCGGGGTGCAGAAGATCAGCCGGGCCTTCTGCCGGGCCAGCGAGGTGCGGGTCGGACCGAGGACCCGCTCGAAGAGCTGGAGCGTGGAGGTGTGGATCTCCTTCACCATGCCGGTGCCGACGACGACCGTGCCCGCGTGCACGGCGGGCGCCAGCCGCAGCAGCTGGTCCTCCAGCAGGGCGAGGCTCTTCGGCACCCGTACCAGCAGCACGTCCACGCGCTCCGGCGGCGGGTCCTGGGTGGTGAGCAGCTGGACGGCACCCGGCTCCATGCCGGCCCGCGCCAGATTCGCCCGGGTCGCCTCCTGGCTGAGGAAGGAGTCGGTGATCTGCGTCGGGTGGTACGCGGCGAGCGCCGTCGCCAGTGCGCCCCAGCGGTCCCCGACCACCACGACCGCGCCGGTGAGCGGCACCTGTTCCTCGGCCAGGTGGCGCAGCAGGTACGCGTCGGAGGCGTCCCAGGCACGCAGCCGGTCGCGGGGATCCTCGGGGAAGCGGGTCAGCTCGACCTCGCCCCACGGTGTCGTCATACGGTCGCTCATCGTGCCCCCAGGCTAGCGGAGCCGCAGATCAGGGGTGGTGCGGCGGGCCTGCGCCATGATGGAGCGCGTGGACGCGGAGCTGTTTCCCCGGGAGAGCGCGCAGGTCGCGCCGGGCGCCGTGCACGCCCCGGGCCGGCTGGACGACGAGGAGCAGCGGCACCTGCTGGCCGCCTGCCGGGACTGGGCCCGGCCCCCGGCCGGACTGCGCACGGTCCGCACGCCCGGCGGCGGCACGATGACCGCCCGGCAGGTCTGCCTGGGCTGGCACTGGTACCCGTACGCCTATGCCCGCACGGCCGTCGACGGCGACGGCGCCCCGGTGAAGCCCTTCCCGGCCTGGCTCGGCGAGCTGGGCCGCCGCGCGGTCGCCGACACGCTCGGCCCGGCGGCGGTCCCCTCGGCGCCGTACGACATCGCGCTGATCAACTTCTACGACGGCGACGCCCGCATGGGCATGCACCGCGACGCCGACGAGCGCGTGGACGCACCGGTGGTCTCGCTGAGCCTCGGCGACACGTGCGTGTTCCGCTTCGGCAACACCGAGACGCGCGCCCGGCCGTACACCGACGTGGAGCTGCGCAGCGGCGATCTGTTCGTCTTCGGCGGGCCGTCCCGGCGGGCCTACCACGGGGTGCCGCGCGTACGTCCCGGTACGGCACCGCCCTGGCTGGGTCTCGGCGGACGGCTGAACATCACCCTGCGGGTGAGCGGGCTGTAGCAGGCGGCCCGGACCCACGGTTGCGGATCATGGGAGACTCGCCCTCATGAGCGGCAAGGCGGACCCCCGGACGGAGGGGGAGAGGACGACCCCGAGGGCGCGACTGGACCGGGGGCGCGGCGCGCTCGGGCCCGCGCTGGAGCTCGTGCACACCGGGCGCGCACCGACCCGGGCCGTGCTCACCGCCGAGCTCGGGGTCACCCGGGCGACGGCGGGTGCGGTGGCCGCCGAGCTGGAGGCGCTCGGGCTGATCCGGGTGGACGCCCGGCCCGGCGCGGCCGCCGGCTCCCAGGGCCGGCCCTCGCACCGGCTGGAGCTGGCCGAGGACGGGCCGGTGGCGCTGGCGGCCCAGGTCCACGCCGACGGGTTCCGGGCCGCGCTCGTCGGCCTCGGCGGCCGGATCGTGGCGACCGCGCCGGGCTGCGAGACCGTCGACGCCGACCCGGCGAAGGTGCTCGGCTCGGTGGTGGAGGCGGGCGCCGAGCTGTTGCGCACGACCGGCCGCCGCTGCGTCGGCGCCGGGCTCGCCGTACCGTCGGCCGTAGCCGAACCCGACGGACTCGCCCTCAACCCCCTGCACCTGGCCTGGCCCGTCGGCGCCCCCGTCCGGCGGATCTTCGCGGAGTGCGTGCGCGCCGCGGGCCTCACCGGCCCCGCGTTCGCAGGCAACGACGTCAACCTCGCCGCGCTCGCCGAACACCGGCACGGCGCCGGCCGGGGCGCCCGCGACCTGCTGTGCGTGGCCACCGGGCACCGGGGCGTCGGCGGTGCCCTGGTCCTCGACGGCCGTCTGCACACGGGCAGTTCGGGCCTCGCGCTGGAGGTCGGCCACCTCACGGTCAACCCGGAGGGCCGCCCCTGTCACTGCGGCAGCCGTGGCTGTCTGGACGTCGAGGCGGACCCGCTGGCGCTGTTGGTCGAGGCGGGCCGCGAGCCGGGCCCCGAGGTGTCCCTGCTCCAGCAGGCCAACGACCTGCTGCGCACGCAGCACGGCGACCCGACCGTCCGTACGGCCGCCGAGGCGCTCATCGACCGCCTGGGCCTCGGTCTCGCCGGGCTCGTCAACATCCTCAACCCCGACCGCATCATCCTCGGCGGCCTGCACCGCACCCTGCTGGACGCCGACCCCGGCCGGCTGCGCGCGGTCGTCGCGGACCGCAGCCTGTGGGGCCAGAGCGGCGGCGTACCGATCCTGCCGTGCACGCTGGACCACAACAGCCTGGTCGGCGCGGCCGAACTGGCCTGGCAGCCGGTCCTGGACGACCCGCTGGCGGCCCTGCGGTGACCGCGCACGGCCCCGCGACGGTGGAACTCCTGCCCGCCGTACGCCTGCGCCTGGTCGAGACGGCTCTGCCGGCACTGTCGGGACCGCACCGCTCGGCGATGGACGAGGTGTGGGAAGAGGCGGTCCGTGCGAACCCGGCCCTCTTCGACGGCCCGGCGGCAGCACTCGTCGGGGTGGAGCGTGACGGGGCGGACGGCCTGGTGCTGACCTGGGCCCGGGCCACCTACCGGTACCGCGCGCTGCGGCACGTGCCCGGCTCGCCCGCGCTCTCGTCCCTGTTCGTGGCCGTGGTCCAGCCCGCCGACGACGGCCGTCTGACGGTGGGCCGGATGTCCCCCTCGACCGCCGCTCCCGGCCGCTGGCAGCTGCCCGGCGGAACCGTCGAACCCCCGGCCGGGCCCCACGAGTTGGACCTTGCGGCGCTGCGTGCCCACGCGGCCCGCGAACTGGCCGAGGAGACCGGCTCCGACACCCCGCCCGAAGCCCTGACCTGGTGGCTGACCACCCGGGGCGAGCGCGGCGGCGTCGGCGTGCTGTTCCTCGCCCCGCCGCGTCCCGCACCGGATCTGCACGACCGGTACGCCGAGCTGGTGGCGGCGGAGACCGCCCGCGGTGACGATCCCGAGTTCGACCGGATCGAACTGGTCGGCTCACCAGCGGACCTGTCCACCCTCCCGGGCCCGCACGTGGACTACCTGCACCCGGTCCTACGCCACTACGCCGACAGCTGAGCCTGGTCACACCGCCGTCGGCGCCGTCACCAGCGGCCCCGCTCCGGCGCCGAATCCGCCCGGCTCCCGGCCGCCCGGTCGCGGACCGCGCGCTGGGCCCCGGCACGCGCCGGAGGACCACCCCGCGCACGAGGCCGACCAGCACTCACCGCCGGGCGATCCCGAACGCCCGCCCCGGATGCTCCGTGAGGATCCGCTCCACCAGCTCCGTACCCAACTCCGCCACCAGCCGCGGCCGCACCCTGCGCAGCAGATACGGCATGCCGGGCCCGCCGTCGACCGAGCGGGCGCCGGCGAGCACGGTGTCGCAGCCGAGCAGCAGCCGGTCGGCGAAGCCGGCCTCCGCCAGGTCGCGCACCGCGCCGGGCATCCGCCAGTCGGTGGCGTGGTGTGCGCGGGACGGCCCGTCGAAGGCCAGCCAGCAACCCGAACGCGCGGCCTCCCGCTGCACCACCGGATCGGGGGAGCGGTTCAGATGCCCGAGGACCACCCGCTCACCCGGTACGTCCAACTCCCCGCACAGCAGGTCCAGTACGTCCAGCGCGCCGGTGCCCATCTCCAGGTGCACGGCGATGGGCGCGCCGGTGGCACGGCTCGCCTCGGCCGCCGCCGTCATCGTCCAGCGGGCGTGCGCGTCGAGCGCGTGGAAGCCGCCCGCCACCTTGATCAGCCCGGCCCGGACCCCGGTCGTACCGATACCCTCGGTCAGCTCGGACACGAACACCTCCGCCAGGCGGCCGCGCAGCCCGGCGAGCAACTCCGGTGTGTAGTGCGCGGCTTGGTGCAGGCCGGTGGCGCACACCAGCGTCACTCCCGTGGCCCGGGACAGCTCGGGCAGGTCCGCCGCCCGGCGCCCCAAGCCGTACGGCGTCCACTGCACGACGGCCGCACCGCCCGCCGCCCGGAACGCCCCCAGTTCGGCCCGGGCCGCGGCGGTGTCGTTCAGCTCCTGGCCCGGGAACATCGGGCTGGTCAGGAAGAGATGGTCGTGCGCGTCGCACACGCCCAGGTCCTCGGGTGCGATGTCGCCGAGGACCGTACGGACGCGACTCACCACTGCCGGCCCCGCGGGAGCCGGTCCCGGCCGGGCGCGGACAGGTGCAGCACCTGGAAGACGTCCCCCTCGGCCTTCGGGGTGTCATGCTCCCACAGCGAGAAGTGCACCAGCTCCCACGCGCGCGTGTCCACGGCCGCCGCCGCCAGCACCGCGCCGTCCTCGGCGGCCAGCCGCTCCGCCTCGGCGACGGCATCCTCCACCGTCCCGGCCAACTCCACGCCCTCCGCGACCGGTTGACGGCGCCGCACGGCGAACGCCGCGCGCGTACCCGTCCCCTCGGCGCGGCCCAGCCCGGTCCACTGCCGTACGGTGGGCCTGCCGAAGTCGTTCACCAGCCCCTGGAAGGCGCCGCCCCACAGGAAGCGGTTCATGCCCTCGACCGTGTTCCACAGGTAGAACGGTGCGTACTGGTTCACCACGGAGCCGTACCGCCCGCGTTCGCGCAGCAGGTACGCCTTGAAGCCGAGGCCGTCCCAGTCGTCGAGCAGATGCCCGATCCGGGCGACCCGGGTACGGATGATCCCCGTGTCGTAGTCGGCGGGGAGCGTCAGCTCGTACTGCATGGCATGCATCGGATTCAGCGGTCCTTTCCGGTGGCCGGAGGAGTCAGCAGGGAGAGCAGGCCGCGAACGCCCGTGTCGAACGCGGCGGGGGAGCCCGAGGCGCGGGCGAGGACGTAGCCGCCCTGGATCGTCGCGAGGACGGCCGCGCCGATCTCCTCGCCGTCCAGTCCGGGCGCGAACTGCCCCTGCCGCTTGCCCTCTTCGACGAGCTCGGCGATCCGCCGCCGGATGAACGTGATCGTCTCGTCCACCGGTGCGCGCAGCTCTTCGCTGGCGATCACGTCCGGGTCCATCGTGAGGCGGCCGACCGGGCAGCCGCGCAGCACGTCACGCTCGCGCAGCAGGTAGGCCTCGATGCGCTCGTACGGCGTGCCCGGCCCGGCGAGGACGCGCTCGGCCGTGGCGCGCAGTTCGTCGGCGGTCCGCCGGATCGCCGCCAGGGCGAGATCGGGCTTGCCCTTGAAGTGGTGGTACATGCTGCCCTGGCCCGCGCCCGCGCGCTCCAGGATCGCCTTCGGGCTCGTGCCCACGTAACCGCGCTCCCACAGCAGCTCGCGCGTGGACTCGATCAGTCGTTCCGGGGTGCTCATGCGGCTACTGTACATACTAGTCGTTACAACTCGCCAGTCCCCGAGTAGCGTCCGTTCCGAGGAGCGCCCGACCGCGCGGAGCAGGCGCACCCCGTCGCCGTACTCCCCAGGGGGTACACGCGGTGCCGCCGGCCGCACGACGACCCGGGCCCCCTGCCGGAGGGAGTCTCGTGGCGTCCCCGAAGACCGGGGACGACGCGACGACAAGGGAGATGACCCGAGATGCAGACCCTGGCGAGCTGGCACGGCGGGCCCGGCCCGTGGATCCTGTTCTTCCCGCTGATCTGGGCGGCCGTCGTGATCGGCGCCGTCACCCTGCTGCGCCGCACCGGGTGGCGCGGTCGCGGCGGCCCCTGGTACCGGCCCGCCGACGGCGGCCGCCCGGCCGGGGACTCCCCGCTCGCGGTGCTGGGCCGCCGCTTCGCCTCCGGCGAGATCGACGAGGACGAGTACTGGCGCCGCCTGTCCGTCCTGGACGAGCAGTTCGGCCGCACGGGCAAGGGCGGCCCGGCATGACCACGACGACCGCACTGCGGAAGGCCGCGGCCGGCGTGAGGGACGCGGTCAAGGTGTACGGCGGTGGCCACACCGCCGTACACGCGCTCGACGGTGTCACCGTGGACTTCCCGGCCGGACGCTTCACGGCGATCATGGGCCCCTCCGGCTCCGGCAAGTCCACGCTCATGCACTGCGCGGCCGGCCTCGACACCCTCACCTCCGGCACCGCCCGCATCGGGGACACCGACCTGGGCGCGCTGGACGACCGCCGCCTGACCCTGCTGCGCCGCGACCGGATCGGGTTCGTCTTCCAGGCGTTCAACCTGGTGCCGACCCTGACGGTCGCCGAGAACATCACCCTCCCGCTGGACCTGGCCGGCCGGCGCGGCGACCCGGCGTGGACCGACGCGCTCGTGGACGTCGTCGGGCTGCGCGACCGGCTGCACCACCGGCCGTCCGAACTCTCCGGCGGCCAGCAGCAACGCGTCGCCGTGGCACGGGCGTTCGCCGGCCGGCCCGACGTCGTCTTCGCCGACGAGCCCACCGGCAACCTCGACTCCCGCTCCGGCGCCGAGGTCCTCGGACTGCTCGGCCGGGCCGTGCGGGAGATGGACCGCACGGTCGTCATGGTCACGCACGACCCGGTGGCGGCCGCGCACGCCGACGAGGTGCTCTTCCTCGCCGACGGCCGCCTGGTCGACCGCATGGCAGCGCCCACCGCCGACCGCGTCCTGGACCGCATGAAGGCCTTCGAGGTGCGGTCATGAACGCCTCGCTCCGGCTGAGCCGCGCCTCGCTGCGCGCGCACCGACGCCGCTTCGCCGGCACCTTCCTCGCCGTGTTCCTCGGCGTCGCGTTCCTGACCGGCACCCTCGTCATGGGCGACACGCTCAGGTCGAGCTTCGGTGCCATGTTCGGCGAGGCCACCGTCGGCACGGACGCCGTGGTGCGCGGCGCCGACGCCATCACCGCCCCCGGCCAGGGCCAGGGCGTACGGCAGCCCGTCGAGACCTCGCTGGTGCGCACCGTCGAGCGGGTACCCGGCGTGGCCGCAGCCGTCCCGGACATCGAGGGGCGCGGCCAACTCGTGGGCGCCGACGGCAAACCCGTCGGCGGTCAGGGGCCGCCCACCCTCGCCGGGAACTGGATCACCGACCCGCGGCTCAACCCGTACCGGCTGGCCGAGGGCCGCGGCCCCGCCCGCACCGGCGAGGTCGTGGTGAACCGGGGCGCGGCGAAGAAGGCGGGCCTGAAGATCGGTTCCACCACCACCCTGCGCACCCCCGACCCGGTGCGCGTGACCGTCGTGGGCCTCGCCACCTTCGGCGGCCAGGACGGCATGGCCCAGGTGACCTTCACCGGCATGACCCAGGCGGATGCCGAGCGGTATCTCACCGCCCGGCCGGGGCAGGCGGCGGCCATCGACGTGCGGGCGGCGCCCGGAGTCGGTCAGAGAGAGCTCGTGCGGCGACTGACTCCCGCACTGCCCAAGGGAGTCGAGGTCATCACCGGGCAGCAGTCGGCGCGCGAGAACACCGACATGGTCTCCGGCCAGTTCCTGACCCTCTTCACCACCTTCCTGCTCGTGTTCTCCGGCGTCGCCCTGCTCGTCGCCACCTTCTCCATCCACAACACGTTCGCGATCGTGGTCGCCCAACGCACCCGCGACAACGCCCTGTTGCGGGCCCTGGGCGCCGCCCGCCGGCAGGTGACCGCCATCGCCCTCGCCGAGGCGCTCGCGGTCGCGCTCACCGCCTCGCTCACCGGGCTCGCGGGCGGCATCGGCATCGCCGCCGGGCTCCAGGCGCTCTTTCCCGCGATCGGTTTCCCTTTCCCCGACGGAGAGTTGGTGATCAAGACCCTGTCGATGGCGCTGCCGTTCGCGGTCGGCGTCGTGGTCTGTGTGGCCTCCGCGCTGCTGCCCGCCGTGCGCGCCGGACGCACCGCGCCGCTCGCCGCGCTGCGCGAGACGGACGTCGACACCTCGGGCGCCTCCCGCTCGCGTGCGGTCACCGGCGCCGCCCTCGGCGCGCTCGCGCTCGCGGCGACCCTCGGCGGTGTCCTCGTGACCCCGTCCGTATGGCTCGCGGGACTCGGCGCGCTGCTCGCCCTGGCGGCCTTCGTCGTCCTCGGGCCGGTCGCCGCGACCACCGTCGTACGCCTGCTCGGCCGTCCGCTGGACCGGCTGCGCGGGGTCACCGGCGGCCTCGCCCGGCGCAACGCCCTGCGCAGCCCGAAGCGGACGGCCGCCACCGCGAGCGCGCTGATGATCGGCGTGGCCGTGGTGTCCCTGTTCACCGTCTTCGGCGCTTCGCTGAAGGCCACCATGGACCAGACGGTGTCCCGGTCCTTCGCGGGCGACGTCGCCGTGAGCAACCCGGCCTTCGGCGCGGGCGGCAGCGGACTCAGCCCCCGGCTCGCCCCGGCTCTGAACCGGCTGCCCCAGGTGGACACCGCCGTCGGTCTCGGCCGCGGGGTCGCCGAAGTCGACGGCAGGGGCAGGGCGTTGACGGTCACCGACCCGGCCGCGCTCGCCCGCGCCTTCGACCTCGGCACGGTCACCGGTTCGCTGCGCGACATCGGCACCGACGGCATCGCCCTCACCCGGGCGGAGGCCGGCCGGCAGCATCTGCGCACCGGTGACACCGCCCGCCTGACCTTCACCGACGGCACGAGCGAGAACTTCACCGTCCGGGCCGTGTACGGCCGCTCCGAACTCGCCGGCGACTACGTCATCACCCGGGCCGCCTGGGCCCCGCACCGTACCCAGGACTCCGACACCCTGATCGCCGTCACCTTCAGGCACGGGGTGGGCGCCGACGCGGGCAAGGCGGCGGTGCAGCAGGTCGCGGCACGCTACGGCAACCCGCAGGTGCAGACCCGCGACGAGTACGCGCAGTCCTCGGCGGGCGGGATCGACATGATGCTCACCCTCGTCTACGCCCTGCTCGCCCTCGCGGTGCTCATCGCCCTGCTCGGCATCGCCAACACCCTGACCCTCGCGCTGCACGAACGCACCCGGGAACTGGGGCTGTTGCGGGCCGTCGGGCAGACCCGCACCCAGCTGCGGGCCATGGTCCGCTGGGAGTCGGTCCTGGTCGCCGCGTTCGGCACGGTCGGCGGACTCGGCCTCGGCGCCTTCCTCGGCTGGGTGCTGGTGAAGGCCTCCGACGGCGCGAGCGACACCGCGTTCGCCTTCGTCCTGCCGCCCGCACGGCTCGCCGTGGTCGCCCTCGTCGGCCTCACCGCCGGCGCCCTCGCCGGCCTGCGCCCGGCCCGACGAGCGGCCCGCCTCGACGTCCTGCGGTCGATCGCCATGCAGTGACCGCCCCGAGGAGCGCGGGACCCGCCGGGCGCGTCCGCGTCGGATCTGCTGCCGGGTGCGGTGTGCCCTGGAGTGGGTGGCGCGGCCGTCGGGGTCCCGGGGGCGCGGGGTCTGTTGCGGTCGGCCGGGTGGGATCTGGAGCCGGGGATGGTCCGGCGTGGTTCGGCGGGCGGGTGTGGTCGTCCGGTTCACGGGCTGCGGGGTCCACTGCGAGTGGCCGCGTGGGGTGTGTGGCCGGGCTCGGTCCGAGCTGATCTGGTGGGCGGGCGCGGCCGTCGGGGTCCCGGGGGCGCGGGGTCCGTTGCGGTCGGCCGGGTGGGATCTGGAGCTGGGTATGGTTCGGCGGGTGGGTGTGGTCGTCGGGGTCCCAGGGGCGTGCGATCCGCTGTGACCGGCCGCGTGGGATCTGCAGTCGAGCAGGATCTGACCCGGTTCGGCAGGTGGGTGTGGTCGTCCGGGTTGGATTCCGGGGTGCGGGGTCCACCGCGACCGGCCGCGTCGGGACTGCAACCGCGTTCGGTCCGACCCGGCTCGGCGGATGGGCGTGGTCGTCGGCGTTCCGGGAGTGCGGGAACTGCCGCGATCGGCCGCGTCGGAGGTGCAGCCGGGTACGGTCCGAACCGGCCCGGCGGGCAGGCGCGCCCGTCCGCGTCCGGAGGCGGCCTCACCGCCCGGTCAGCCGGGAACGGCCGACCGGGCGGGAGCCTGTGCCCCGGGCCCGGCGGAGGCGTGTGCCACCGCGGGAACGGGAGCCGGGGACGGGGCCGGTGCGGGCGCAGGAGCCGCGCTCGCGGCAGCGACGGCGGCGCCCACGGGCGTTCCGGCGGTCACCACAGCTGCGGCGGTCACGGGAGTCCCCGCGGCCACCGAAGCCGCCACCGTGACCGGCACCGTGGCCACCACGGGCACGGGTACCGGCGTCGGCCGGGCCGGCTGTGCCGCCCGTGCCGGACGGTGCGGGGCCTGCGCCGGATGCGTCCGGGCCTCCTCCGGGGCGGGCAGCGTGAACCACACGACCTTGCCGTTCTCGCCGTCCGGCCGCGCGCCCCAGCTGTCGCTGACCGCGGCCACCATCGCCAGCCCCCGGCCGCAGGTGGCCAGCGGCCCGACGTCCGGCGCGTCCGCGGCCGTGTCGGCCGGCACCGGCAGCCGCGGGTCGCTGTCGCGCACCGAGACCGTGAGCCGGTCCGCCAGCAACTCCAGCTCGACGGTGCACGTCTTGTCGGGTCTGGCGTGCCGGTGGACGTTGCTCAGCAGCTCCGTCACACCGAGTGCGGCCCGGTCTATCAACGGGTCCATATGCCAGTAGCGCAACTGCGCAGATACGATTCTGCGGACCTGGCCGATCCGCGACGGCAGGGCTTGAAGCTCCACCGTGCAGTGCCTGCTCGGATGACTGATCACGGCTCGCGACTCCCCGATGTAGAGGTCCGAAGGGACCGGAAGAACACGGAGAACAACGGATCCAGCAGGGTGCTTGCGTCCAAACGTCGCCTGCTGTCATGGCCGGCGGGCTGGTTCGCAGCGTTATCGCCGGTAAACCCAGAGTGACGTGTGTGAACAGCGTGACAGGGCGGATGCGCGCCCGCAACTCGCCGCGGCGCGACGCTGCTCGGAGTGTGTGACCGGTTCCCCCACCCGCGGCCCTGCGGCACTCAACCGCCGCGGCCGGCGGCCCGGCGCACCGCCTCGATGAACCGCCGGGCCGCGGGCGGCCCCGGCTCGCCGGGGGCGGGGTCGTGCTCGCCCAGCGTCAGCAGATACCGCTGGCCGTTGAGGTCGGCCAGTGCCCGGTCGTCCGCCGCGAACCACGGCTTCGACGCCCGCACCGCCTGCACGGGCGCACTGTCGATCTCGCTGCCGTAGCTGTTGAGCAACTCCAGCCTGCCGTCGTTGATCCGGACCTGCCCGGCCCGCGTGAGCGAACGCAGCCGCTTGCCGATCCGCACGCCCGTGGCCGTGAACTCCGGCTCCGCCATCGCTTGCAGCCCCCTTGCGCGTGTGCTTCCGCGACCCAGTGTGCGCCCCTGGGGACGACAGGTCCCGTCGCGTGCAGTCTGCCCCGAGGGGGCCGAGAGCACCAGTACACGCGGGGCGCGTGCGACGACCGCCCGGAGCACTCCCGCCAGTGCGCCCCCGGTCGGCGCGCCCACCTGTGCCCCAGGGCCGCTTTGGGTCGCCCAAAGATGCGTTTATGCAGGTGGGACGCGGTGTCAAAGATGCCTATGCTCGACGTGTCGGCCGCGTCAGGCGTTGTCGGCGCCCAGCGTAAGGAGTACCGCCGTGAGCACCACCCCCCGGATCCGCACCGGCGCCACCCTCGACGTGGACCGCAGCGACCCGGCGTACCGCGACTGGCTGAAAGAAGCCGTACGCAAGGTCCAGGCCGACGCCAACCGCTCGGCGGACACGCACCTGCTCCGCTTCCCGCTGCCCGAGCGGTGGGGCATCGACCTCTACCTCAAAGACGAGTCGACGCACCCCACCGGGAGCCTCAAGCACCGCCTCGCGCGTTCCCTGTTCCTCTACGGCCTCTGCAATGGCTGGATCCGCCCCGGTCGCCCGGTGATCGAGGCGTCCAGCGGCTCGACGGCCGTCTCTGAGGCCTACTTCGCCAAGCTGATCGGCGTGCCCTTCATCGCGGTCATGCCACGCACGACCAGCGCTGAGAAGTGCCGCCTGATCGAGTTCCACGGCGGGCGGTGCCACTTCGTGGACGACTCACGGAAGATGTACGAGGAGTCGGCCCGACTCGCGGTGGAGACCGGCGGCCACTACATGGACCAGTTCACCTACGCCGAGCGGGCCACCGACTGGCGTGGCAACAACAACATCGCCGAATCCATCTTCCGCCAGCTGGAGTTGGAGCGCTTCCCGGAGCCGGCCTGGATCGTCGCCACCGCGGGCACCGGCGGCACCTCCGCGACCCTCGCCCGCTACGTCCACTACATGCAGTACGACACCCGCGTCTGCGTCGCCGACCCGGACAACTCCTGCTTCTTCGAGGGCTGGACGACCGGCGATGCCGACGTCACCTGCGACTGCGGCTCCCGGATCGAGGGCATCGGCCGGCCACGCATGGAACCGAGCTTCGTGCCCGGCGCGATCGACCGGATGATGAAGGTGCCGGACGCGGCGAGCGTCGCCGCCGTACGCGCCCTGGAGCGGGCCATCGGCCGCAAGGCGGGCGGCTCCACGGGCACCGGGCTGTGGAGCGCGCTGAAGATCGTCTCCGAGATGGTGGCCGAGGGCCGGACCGGCAGCGTCGTCACCCTGCTGTGCGACCCGGGCGACCGCTACCTCGACAAGTACTACTCCGATACCTGGCTCGCGGAGCAGGGCCTCGACATCACACCGTACTCGGCGGCGATCGACACCCTGCTGACGACGGGCGTCTGGCCGGACTGAGCTCCCGGACGGGCCGGCGGGTGGTCCACGGGCGGTCGGCCGGGACGGCGTCGCGGGCGGGTCAGCGCAGGCGCCGGTCGAGTGCGGCGACCGCCGTGCGAAAGGAGCGGCCGACTCCGGGGCGGGCCAGTCCGCACACCAGCCGGAAGGGCGCCGTGCCGTCGAGGGCGAAGGTCATCCGCACCCGGGTTCCCGAGCCGGCCGGAGCCAGCCGCCACTCCTCTATCCAGGCGCGGGCGCCCGGCGTGTTCGTGGCGTCGACCCGATAGGCGTACACCTCGGGCCCCTTCGCCGCGAGCACCGTCTCCCGGAAACGGATGCCGCCGCGCAGCCGCACCTCGCGCCCGCCCTCGGTCGGCCGGGCGGAGGCGATGGCCGTGAACCACTGCGGCCAGCCGGGCACGTCCTCGGCGAGGGCGTGGAAGACGGCCTCCGGAGGGGCGGCCATGTCCCGTGTGAACACGAGCCGTACCGGCGCGCTGTCGACGAACTCCGGCCCGACCGGGCGCAGACGGTGCGGCATGACGCGAACCCCCTCGTGGAGTCTGAAGTCCTGTCCCGAAGCAGGCAGTTGGGGGAGTCAGCGTAGTTGACGGACCGTCAGATGTCCTCGGTTGCCTCGATGCCGCCCTCGCCCTCGCCCGCCACGATCAGCCGCGGCAGATGCTCCGAGATCTCCGTACGCGCCTCGGCCGGCAGCCCCGCGTCGGTGACGAGCGTGTCCACCTGCTCCAGCGTGGCGAACGAACTGAGGCCCACCGTTCCCCACTTGGTGTGGTCGGCGACCACCACGACCCGGCGCGCGGAGTGCACCAGTCGCCGGTTGGTCTCGGCCTCCGCGAGGTTCGGCGTGGACAGCCCCGCCTCGACCGATATGCCGTGCACACCGAGGAACAGCAGATCGAAGTGGAGGGCGGCGATGGCCTGGTCGGCGACCGGCCCCACCAACGAGTCCGACGGCGTGCGCACCCCGCCCGTCAGCACCACCGTGGCCGCGCCCTGGCGCTGACCCGAGGTGCGCTGCGCCGCGTGGAAGACGTCCGCGACCCGCACCGAGTTCGTCACGACGGTGAGGTCGGGCACCTCCAGCAGATGCTGCGCGAGCGCGTACGTCGTCGTACCGCCGGACAGGGCGATCGCCGCGCCCGGGCTGACCAGCCGGGCCGCCGTCCGCGCGATGTCCTCCTTGGCGGTCAGCTCCAGACCCGACTTGGCCTCGAACCCCGGCTCATGGGTGCTGGCCTCGACCACCGGCACCGCCCCGCCGTGCACCTTCTCCAGCATGCCCTGACGGGCGAGGGAGTCCAGGTCACGGCGCACGGTCATGTCCGAGACCCCGAGCTTGCGGGTCAGCTCGTTGACCCGCACACCGCCCCGGCGCCGGACCTCGTCCAGGATCAGGGCGCGGCGCTGCTCCGCGAGGAGGTTCTGATTCTCACTCACGCACGCACCGGTCCTTTCGCCGCCAACCGTCCGACCCGCCCGCCGCACCGGCTCCGACCAGGAGAATCCGGAGAACCGGGAGTGCGCGGGCGTCCCATCCTTTCACGGCCCGGCAGGGGTCGCGCCACCCGCCTGTCACGACGCGCACATGCCACTCGTGTCGCACGCGTTGCGTCACGACGTCACACGGATCGGGGAGATTCCGTGACGAGCGGTGCGCGGCACCGGCGGAGCGGAGATCCTGTAGCCCGCATCGACTCAGACCGTTCGGCCGTGGGCACGGGAGTGCGACGACAGTGGAACGCGCGCAGAACCGCCCCACGGGGCGGCAGACCGACGGGCCCGGCGAGGCGGGCACCGACCGGGCGGACCGGCCTGCCGCGCCGCAGGCCGAGCTGGAGCTGCTGGTGCACGGGGTCGGCGGCACCACACCCGAGAAGATGCTCGGCGACCCGCGCACGGTCCGGATCACCGGCGACGACACGGCCGCCGTGTTCCGCCGCGCGGCGGACGCCGAACCGGGGAAGGCACCGCGCGGCGACCCGGTGCGGGAGGCGTACGTCTGGTGCAACCTGACCTCCGGAGACAGCAGCCGCGCCCTGTGGCTGTTACTGCTGCCTTTCATGGTGGTCAACCTCGCCCACTGGATGCGCCCCGCCGCGACGGACCGGCCGCGCGCCGTCCGCCTGTACGGCCTCCTCGTGCGCCTCACCGCCCTCACTCTCACCGTGCTGCTGGTGGCCGCCGCCTGCGAGGTGGCCCTGGACCTGGTCGCCTGGCAGTGCGCGGGCGCCCCCGAGTGCGCCCGCCGCCACACCTGGCTGACGTTCTCCGGCGTCGCGGCGTCCGTCGCGGACGGCGGCTGGTGGAGCCTGCCCGGCCGTCGGCTCGCCCTCGCGGCGCTGGTGCCGGTCGCGCTGACCGCCCTGCTCTGGTACCTCTCGCGCCGCACCTGGAGTGCGTACGAGTCGCACCGGCCGATGTCCCGCGAACCGGAGCCGGAGACCGACGGCAGCGCGCTGGCGATGCCCGGCTTCTGGTATGGGCGCCGCCTCGTGGCCCGGCTGCGCGCCGCGCACACCGCGGCCGGCCTGCTGACCGTGGCCGCCGCCCTCGCGACCCCGGCGACCCGCTTCGACCACCGGCCGGGCGGTCCCGTGGCCCTGAACGTCCTGAGCTGGCTGCTGACCACGGCTTTGCTGGCCGGGGCGGCAGCGGCGGTGGGCGTGGTCTGCCGCCGGGGCCGCAGCGAGAACACCCTCGACCGGGCGCTCGACCGGCATCTCGTACGCCGCCTGCCGCTCGCCGCGCTCGGCCTGCTGCTGCTCACCGCGCTCTACGCCGGCTGGTCCCGGCCCGGCTGGCACTCCACCGGGCGGCTGTCCGGCGACCCGGCCTTCGGCACGCTCATGCTGGCCCAGGGGCTGCTCGTGATCGCCCTCGCCGTCGTCGCCCGGGACCTGCACCGCCGCGCTCCCGACCGGCGCGCCGGGATGCGGGGCCTCGGCGGCCCGGCCGTCGCGCTGCTCGCATGCTCCCTGGGCGGTGTCATGTCCGGCGGGGTCGCCCAACGCGTCGCGGGCTGGCTGGACGGCACCGGCGCCCTGCCCGCCGGGCCGCCCGTGCTGCTGACCTGGCAGGCGTCCACGATCCCGCCGGTCCTCGCGGTCCTGCTGCTCCTCGGTGTCCGGC
The DNA here is from genome assembly GCF_055558375.1 of Streptomyces sp. NPDC025793. Taxonomy (NCBI): domain Bacteria; kingdom Bacillati; phylum Actinomycetota; class Actinomycetes; order Kitasatosporales; family Streptomycetaceae; genus Streptomyces; species Streptomyces sp. NPDC025793. Next base: position 33,431 of record NZ_JBVHMR010000013.1, read on the forward strand.
TCGGACTGGGCACCGCCCGGCTCGCCCGCGCCGAACGCGCCCGCATCCGCCACGAGCACCCCGGCGAACCCGAGGACCCCGACCGCACCCGCACCATCGCCCAGGTCCGGGCCATGGCCACCCTCACCGACCGCGCACCCCTCGTCGTCGCCGTGCTGACCGCCACCACCTTCGTGCTCGGCGCCCTGGCCCTGGCCGGCGCCATGACCACCGGCAAGACACCCGACGGCGCAGCCCGCCGCACCGTCGACGTGCTGCGGGAGGCGGCAGAGACCTCGCAGGCGCTGGGCTCCTGGCTGGTCGGGTTCGGCTTCCTGCTGTTCGTGACCTGGGGCCGGCGCGCCTACAAGGACGCCTCGGCACGGCGCACCATCGGCATCCTGTGGGACGTCGGCACCTTCTGGCCGCGCGCCGCCCACCCCTTCGCGCCCCCGTGCTACGCGGAGCGCGCCGTGCCCGACCTGAGCTGGCGGATGGCGACCTGGACGCAGCGCACCGGCGGCCGCCTGGTCCTCTCCGGCCACTCCCAGGGCAGCGTCCTGGCCGCGGCCGCCGCCTGGCAGCTGACCCCGTCGACCCGCAAACGGATCGCCCTGCTGACCTATGGCTCCCCGCTGGAGCGTCTCTACGGCCGTTGGTTCCCCGCCCACTTCGGACCGCCGGCGCTCGCCGCCCTGCACCACGACGTCGCCTGCTGGCGCAACCTCTACCGCCGGACCGACCCCATCGGCGGACCCGTCCGCGTCCCCGACGACACCACGCCAGAGGTCGACCACGGCCCCTTGCGGGACCCCCTCGCCTACGGCCGCACCCCGGACCATCCGCTCCCGGCACCCATCCTCGGCCACTCCGACTACCAGGCGGACCCCGACTTCGACCGGGAACGCGCTCGCCTGCTGGCCCGGTTGCGCCCGGAGCTGCCGGGGCAACGCCCGCGGCCCCGACCGGATCTGCGGCACTCCGCGGGCGGCGTCGACTAGACCGTGCACCAGGTGCCGCCCGGTGCTCAGGGCAGTTCGGGCAGATCCTCCGCGTACAGCAGGGTGAGGTCGTCGGTGCTCGGGTCGGCGAGCTGGGCGACGCGGCTCGCGTGCCGCTCCACCATCGCCTCGAACGTCTGCCGGGCGGTGCGGCCGTTGCCGAACGCCGGGCCCTTCGGGATCGCCGTGAAGTACTTCAGCAGCGCCTCGGACGTGCCCGGCGCCAGCCGGTACTCGTGCTCGTCGGCCTGCTGCTCCACGATCCGCAGCAGCTCCTCGGGGCCGTAGTCGCCGAAGGTGATGGTGCGGGAGAAGCGAGAGGCGACACCGGGGTTGACGGACAGGAAGCGCTCCATCTCCGCCGTGTACCCGGCGACGATCACCACCACCGCGTCCCGCTGGTCCTCCATCAGCTTCACCAGGGTGTCGATGGCCTCCTTGCCGAAGTCCCGCCCTGCGTCCTCCGGTGACAGCGCGTACGCCTCGTCGATGAACAGCACGCCGCCGTGCGCCCGTTGGAAGGCCTCCTGGGTGCGGATCGCCGTGGAGCCGATGTGCTCGCCGACCAGGTCGACCCGGGACACCTCCACCAGGTGCCCCTTCTCCAGCACGCCGAGCGAGGCGAGGATCTCGCCGTAGAGCCGGGCGACCGTCGTCTTGCCGGTGCCGGGGGAGCCGGTGAACACCAGATGCCGTTTGACCGAGGCCGCCTTCAGGCCCGCCCGCTGCCGGCGCCGACCCACCTCGATCATGTCGGTCAGCGCCCGCACCTCGCGCTTGACGCTCTCCAGGCCGACCAGCGCGTCGAGTTCCCCGAGCACGTCCTTCGAGGTGCGCGCCGGCACGGCCGGTTCCGCGGTGTCGGCCACCGGCTCCTGCTCCGTGGTGCGCTGCCCGGGGATCGAGCCGAGCAGACCGCCGGCGTGCGTCGCCGTCTGCACGACGGTCTCCCGCACCGCCGGCGGACGCAGACCCCCGCTCTCGTCGCTGGTGCAGTCCTCCACGACCGGGCCCGTCCCGGCACCGGCGTCCGGGCCGTTGTCGGCGAACTCGAAACCGCCGCGCGCACAACGCTCCGTACGGCACTTGCGCAGGGTCGCCCGGCAGCCGTCGATCACGTGGAAGCCGTACCCGCTGCTGCCGCTGACCCGGCAGTTGAGGAAGCTGCCGCGACCGCCCGCGGAGACGTAGAAACCGGCCTCGGCGGGGGAGTCGACCGTGCACCGCTCGACGGTGGGGTCGGCGCCCTTGGTGACGATCACGCCGGTCTGGGTGCCGTCCAGGGTGCAGTTGTTCAGCGTGCCGCCGCTGCCGTGGTCGCGGAACCAGGCGCCGGTGGCCGCCTCCCGGATACGGCAGTCGTCGAGCTGCGCGGTCGCCCCGTCGCTCACCGACACCGCCGTGTTGCGCACCTGGGACAGGTCGCTGTCCACGACGTCCGCGCGCGAGCCGCGGTCCAGCACGAACAGCGCGTCCGGCACGTCGTGCACCCGGCAGGAGTCGAGGACGGCCGTGGCGCCGTCGCTCACCCACACCGCCGGATAGTCGCCCGTGCTGTCGAAGATCTCGCACTGGTTGGCGTCCACCCGCGTGCCCGGGTCCCACACCGACAGGCCGTTGCGCCCGAACTGACGGACCGTCGTGCGGGTCAGCGTCAGCACCGAGCGGGACCGCAGGTCGACCGCGTTCTCCGGGATGTCGTGGATACGGCAGTCGGCGAGGGTGAGCACCGCGTCGGTGTCCAGCGTGACGCCGTCGGCGGTGGTGCGGTGCACGTCGCAGTCGGTCAGATGGGCGGTGGCGCGCTGGCTCACCTGCACGCCGGAGCCACGGACCTCGTAGATCTCACAACCCACCGCCTCCAGGGCGGAGTTCTCGCCGGTCGCCGTCAGCCCGGGACCGGAGGCGTGATGCACGCGGCAGCGCACCAGGCGCGGGTGGGCGCCGCCGCGGATGGCCACGCCCGCCTGTCCGGCCGCGACGACCTCGCACTCGTCGAACACCCCGCTGCCGCCGTCGAGAACGGCGATGCCGACGCCCGCGGGGTTGTCCACCGTGCAGCGGCGCACGGTCGGGCGGGCACCGCCGCGCACCTCGATGCCGACGGCGGAGCGCGTGACGATCCGCACGTCCATCAGTTCGGGGGTGCCCTCCTCGACCAGCAGCGCCGGTGCCGCCACGTCCTGGCCCTCCACGTGCAGGTCCTGGACCACGGCCGAGGCCCGCACCGTCAGCGGCACTCCCGCCTCGGGCGCGATCCGCACCGATCCGGGGGAGCCCTCGGGGCCGCGGAGCGTCACGGACCGCTGCACGACGAGGTTCTCCCGGTAGGTGCCGGGGGCGATGGTGAGGACGTCGCCGTCGGCGGCGGCCTCCAGGGCGGCGGCGAGAGATGCGTACTCACCCGTGCGGCGCCGCCACCGCGACGTACCGGTGTGCGTCACCTGGACCGTGCCCTGTGCCATGGCGTTGCCGTGCCCCCACCTCGTCGTACTGATGACTCGATCCCGCGCGGGACCGTGCCGCCGGTGACGGGAGCGCGGCGGTGCCCGGACCTGGGGCCGGTGCGCCTGCGCGCTCTTCGAAAACCTGCGTGTCCCTGCGGATCGCTCATCCGCGGGTTGTCGCCGAAAGCGTTTCGGCCGGTCCACCGTAGCGTGTGCGTGCCTGGCGGGTTGACCAGAGCCGTCAGGCCGTCAGCTGCCGGTGCCCGCCTTGCCCCAGTCCGGGCCGGCCCGGTCCCAGGCCTGGTCCCAGCACGCGTACCGCCGGCGGATCATGCGCCATACGACCAGCCGCCGGACACCCTCGACCAGGCCGGCGATCAGCAGGGCCGCGCCGAATCCGGCCAGCACCGCGTGCGTCGTCGCGGTGGGGGAGTCCAGCGGCCGCGTGGTTATTCGGCCCTGCGGGTCCGTCCAGACGGCGAAGTGGTCACCCGCGTGCGGGGACTTGAGGTCCGCCAGGGCCGCGCCGTGCTGCGCGGTGCCGTCCGGTGCGGTCCAGTCGGCGAGGACGCGGTGGCGCGACTCGCGCACCGCGGCGGCGTCGGGATCCGTCTCCAGCGAGGGGGTGTCCTTGAGGGCGCGCACCACCGTGGCGGTGACGAGATGGCGCGTGTGCTGCTGCTCGCGCACCGACCGCTGAAGCGAGCCCTGGGCGACGGCCTCGACCAGACCACCCGTCACGGGCGCGGCCACGGCGATCAGCACCAGCGCCACGAGCGCCACCCATGCCTCGGCCAGATCGGTCGGTCGGCGCAGCGGGTTGTGCCGCCAGCGCCACAGTCCCCTGATGGCCCGCATGTCCCCACCCCCTTCCGCTCCGTCATAGCCCCCGGGGCGGGCGTGCGTCCGTGCCCCGGAGCAAGAGAGAGCGACGTCACGTCCGCCGCGGACGGTCCCGAGCGCGACTTCTCAGGCGATTCTCATGCACTGTCAACGACCGTGCCCCCCTTTCGGTTCCCGTCCGCATCCGGCCGTTGTCGCGTGTCACTCCAGCACCCGCACCGGGTCCCCGACCCTGATGGTGCCGGGCGTGACGGGCACCAGGTTCTGCCCGAAGACCAGCATCGAGCCGGCCCTGCGGTGGCGGGCCAGGGTGAGCAGGGGCTCCCGGCCGCGTACGGCGGTGTCCTGGTCGGTGGTGGTGACGACGCACCGTCCGCTCGGCTTCGCGACGCGCAGGACCACGTCGCCGACGCGGATGCGGGACCAGTGGTCCTCGGCCCAGGCCTCGGTGCCCGCGACGACGAGGTTGGGCCGGAAGCGGTTCATCGGCAGCGGACCCTCGTGGCCGTGAGTGCCCTCCGCTATCAGGGAGTTGAGGGCGTCGAGGGAGGCCGCGGAGGTGACCAGCAGGGGATAGCCGTCGGCGAAGCTGACCGTCTCGCCGGGCAGGGCGTACGCGGGATCGACCGGCCGACGGGTGGCCGGATCGTCCATGTGCACCAGGCGGACGTCCGCCTCCAGAAGGGCGCTGCACCAGGCATGCGCGGGCGGCGCGGCCGGGACCGCCTCCACCTTCGTGCCGAAGATGCTGATCGGCACGGTCTCGCCCGGCTCGGGCACGGTCACCCGCAACGGCGCCCGGCCGGGCGCGGACAGCAGAACGCCGCCGCCGGGCAGCAGCTCGGCGGCGGCCAGCGCGAGGCGCGGCTGCTCGCGCTGGGTGACGACCTTTCCCCCGTCGTCGATCAGTGTCCAGCGCCGGTCTCCGGCCAGGCCCCAGGGCTCCACCACAGCTTCCCGGGGCGCGAATCCCCGGAACGCCTTGACCGGATGGACGTGGATCGACTGCACTTCGGCGTGTTCCATGACGCCATCGTGCCAGGCGGCACCGACAGCGAGGAGGCGCCGGTCAGTAGCCGCGATACTGCTGGTTGTTGTACGGGTCCTGGTAGGGAGCCGGTGCGGGCCGCGGCGCGGGACGCATGGCCTCGTACCCCGTGCCGCCCGCCATCGGGCGCTGCGGCTGCGGGGCCTGCGGACCGGGGTAGCCGCGCGGGGCGCTCGCCTGCTGTGGGATGTACGCCGTGGGCGCCTGCTGGAGCGGCGCGGGCTGCGGCGTCTGCGGGTAGCCGTAGGCGGGGGGCTGCGGTGAGGGGGCCGCCGGGAGGGCGGGCAGTGCCGACGGCAGGGCGGGCAGGTTGCCGCCCATGTCGTAGGCGGCGGGGACCCGGATCGGGGCGATCTGCGGGGTGCCCCGCTCGGCGACGAGGGAGTCGTAGATCGGGGTGTCCGGGAAGGAGGCGGAGTAGTAGCCGCCACCATAAGTGGAGCGGGGGGAGGTCATGGCACATAAGTTAAGCCCACGATGTGCTCGTTGGGGAGACCGATAAGAGGGTTCTTTTCCGTGTCGGCAGTGACCTGGGATCCCCAATCCGAGCGAACTTGGCAAAATGGGGCGCCGACCCGCGTTTGAATCATGTAAAGGGAGACTTTCCGCGGGGTTACCGGCGGTCGACCGGCGATCTTCCGGTGCTGTTCAGGGGAGTTCGCCCGCCCCGGGAATAGGTTGTGCGGGTAGGGATGACCGGACGGCCGGGGGTGCCCGGGAGTCGACACGGATTGGGGCGGGACATGTCAATGCCGAAAGGGTCGAACGCGCCGGTGCCGACCACGGCCCTGCGCGTCGAATTGGGCTGGCGCTCCGGTCCCGGCGTGCCCGGCGCGGACGCCTCGGCGCTGCTGCTGGCCGCCGGACGGGTCCGCTCCGACGGGGACTTCGTCTTCTACAACCAGCCCGCGCACCCCTCCGGCGCCGTACGCCACGAGGGCAAGCGGACGGCCGGCGGACAGGTCACCGACACTCTTTTTGTCGACCTCGCGCGCGTGGAGGGAGCGATCGAGCGGATCGTCCTCGCCGCATCCGCCGACGGCGGCACGTTCGCACAGGTCCCCGGCCTCTACATCGAGGTGACCGACGGAGCGACCGGCTCCGTCGTCGTCCGCTTCGACAGCCCCGGTGCGACCTCGGAGACGGCCTTCGTGCTCGGTGAGTTCTACCGCCGCCAGGGCGGCTGGAAGTTCCGTGCCGTCGCCCAGGGCTACAGCAGCGGTCTCGAAGGCCTGGCGACGGACTTCGGGATCACCGTGGACGAACCGCAGCGCGCCGCACCGCCCACGGTGCTGACGCCGCCGGCACCCGCGACGCCCCCCGTACCGCCCCCGCCGCCGGCGTCCCCCGTGGCACTCCCGGTCGCCGCACCGCCCCCCGCGCCGGTCCGCCTGTCCAAGGTCACGCTCACCAAGGCCGCCCCCTCCGTCTCGCTCGCCAAGCAGGGCGGAACGTCCGGTGCCCTGCGCGTGAACCTCAACTGGCAGGTGCGCAAACAGTTTTCGGGCTGGGGCGGCCGCTGGGGAGGCGGCGGCAGCGGGGACCTCGACCTCGACCTGTGCGCCCTGTACGAACTCGCCGACGGCCGCAAGGGAGTCGTCCAGGCCCTCGGCAACGCCTTCGGATCGCTGCACCGGCCGCCGTACATCCATCTCGACGGCGACGACCGCACCGGAGCCGTGGCCGCCGGGGAGAACCTCACCGTCAATCTCGACCACCTGCGGGACTTCCGCCGCATCCTCGTCTTCGTCACCATCTACGAAGGCGCCAGCTCCTTCGCCGACCTGCACGCCACCGTCACCCTCCGGCCGCAGCACGGCGCACCCATCGACTTCTCGCTCGACGAGTGCACCGTCCCCTCGACGGTGTGCGCGCTCGCCCTGATCACGAACACCGGCGGCGACCTCCTCGTACAGCGCGAGGCCCGCTATCTCGTGCCGGAGCGCGGAGTGAGCCCGCAGCGGACCGTGGACCGCGCCTACGGCTGGGGCATGAACTGGACGCCCGGCCGCAAGTGACCGGGCTCAGCCCTCGTCGGGCACGGCATCGGGACGCGCGTACGTACGGCCCTTCCAGGCGGCCCCGCGCCCCCGGTGGTGCTGCACGGCCGAGTCCACCGTCATCAGCAGGTACAGCAGCGCGGTGAACGGCAGCAGCGGAGCGAGCCACAGCGGCTGGCCGTAGTAGCGCAGCATCGGCACGTACGTGCCCGCCATCACCGCCCACGCCAGCGCGCCGAACAGGGCCGTCGTCACGCTCCCGCCGGCCGCGCCCGCGATCAGTGCGGCGGGCGGCACCAGGTAGACCAGGGCGAGCCCGGCGACCGTACCGAGGAGCAGCAGCGGGTTGTGCCGCAACTGGGCGTAGGCGCTGCGCGAGACCATCCGCCACAGGTCGTGCAGCCGCGGATAGGGCCGCACGCTGTCCACCCGCTCGGCCAGCCCCAGCCAGACGTGGCCGCCGGCGCCCTTCACCGCGCGCGCGAGCGCCACGTCGTCGATCACGGCGTGCCGGATGGCGTCCGGGATGCGCGCCCGCTCCGCCATGTCCGCGCGCAGCAGGACACAGCCGCCCGCCGCCGCGGCCGTGCGCGATCCCCGGCGGCCGATCCACCGGAAGGGATACAGCTGCGCGAAGAAGTACACGAACGCCGGCACCACCAGCCGCTCCCACACGCTCTCCACCCGCAGCCGCGCCATCTGCGACACGACGTCGAAGCCACCGGCCCCCGCGGCCGCGACCAACTCGCGCAGGCTGTCCGGCGCGTGCGCGATGTCCGCGTCCGTCAGCAGCAGGTACTCGGGATCACGTGCGCGTGCCAGGCCGATGCCGTACCGCACCGCCCACAGCTTGCCCGTCCAGCCCGCCGGCGGCTCCCCCGGAGAGTCCACCGTCAGCGGCAGGCCGCCGTGCCGCCGGGACAGCTCCCGGGCCAGTTCGCCCGTGCCGTCCGTACTCCCGTCGTCCACCAGGAAGACCTCCGCCCGCCCCGGATACTCCTGCGCCAGCAGCGACGGCAGGCTCGCGGGCAGCACGGCGGCCTCGTCGCGGGCCGGTACGACGACGCACACGGACGGCCATGCGTCCGGTTCCCGGCGTGGCGGCAGCCGGATGTCCGTGCGCCAGAAGAAGCCCTGGCAGAGCAGCAGCCAGCACCAGGCGGCCAGTGAGACGACGGTGATCCACAGCAGGGTGCTCACGGCCGCAGTCTGCCCCACCCGGGCGGTCCGCAAGGGCGGATCGTCTATCGTGGCCGGGTGAAGATCGCGCTCATGGACTCCGGAATCGGCCTGCTCCCCGCCGCCGCAGCGGTACGGCGGCTGCGCCCCGACGCGGATCTCGTGCTCTCCTGGGACCCGGACGGGATGCCCTGGGGACCGCGGACCCCGGAGGACATCACGCAGCGGGCCATCGCCGTGGCCGAGGCGGCCGCCGCCCACGATCCCGACGTCCTGATCGTCGCCTGCAACACCGCGTCCGTGCACTCCCTGCCGCAGATGCGGGCGCGTTTCGAACCGGATCTGCCGATCATCGGAACCGTCCCGGCGATCAAGCCGGCCGCCGCGGGCGGCGGCCACGTCGCCATCTGGGCCACCCCCGCCACCACCGGCAGTGCCTACCAGCGTGGTCTGATCGAGCAGTTCGCCGCGGGCGTCACCGTCACCGAGGTGGCCTGCCCCGGCCTCGCGGACGCCGTGCACCACGCCGACGAGGCCGCGGTGGAGGCCGCGATCGCCTCGGCCGCCGCCCGCACCCCGAAGGACGTCAGCACCGTCGTCCTCGGCTGCACCAACTACGAGCTGGTCGGCGAGCGGATCCGCGCGGCCGTCCAGCGTCCGGACGCCCAGCCGCTCGTCCTGCACGGTTCCGCCGGTGCGGTGGCCGCCCAGGCCCTGCGCCGGATCGGCGCCGAGCCGGCCGCCGACGCCGTCGCCGACACCACCCTCACGGTGCTGCTCAGCGGCCGCGAGGCCACGCTCCCCGACACCGCTCTCACGTACGCGGAAGGCCGCTTCCTGCGGGCCGTCAGCCCGGTCCGCTGACCGGCGGCGACGGCGCACCGCGAGCGAGCCCGTCCCGCCCGGGCCGGTCGTCCTCCGCACGCCGGTACCCGCGCGGCGAAACCTGAGTAACCTCATAAACATGAGGGACCACCCCCAGGCCGAGGACCCCGCGCACCCCGACGTCTGGACCGGGCGGGCCACCAACCGCGTGCAGTGGCTGCTGGCCCTGGTCGGTGCGGCGTGCATGGCGCTCGGCATCGAGCTGGCCGTGGACTCGGCCTGGACCTCCGGCGTCGCCCCGCTGGCGATGTCCGTCGTGGGCTGCATCGCGGCCGGGCTGCTGGTCCTGTTCGGCACGCTCGCCTTCGTGCACGTCGACCTCAGGCTCGACAGGGAGTGCGTCGAGGTGCGCTGCGGCCACATAGGGCTCCCGCGCCGCCGCATCCCGCTCTCCCACGTGGCCGGCGCCGACTTCACCGCCCTGGTCACGCCCCGGCACTGGGGCGGCTGGGGCTACCGGTGGCGCCCCGAGAAGGGCACCGCGGTCGTCGTACGCCGGGGTGAGGGTGTCGTGCTGCGCCTGTGGGACGGGCACACCTTCACGATCACGGTGGACAACGCGGAGTCGGCGGTACGGGTCATCCGGGCCCGGCTGCGGGCCGGCCAACCAGGCCCGGCGGCCTGACGCCTCGCACCGGGGCGGCCCCGTCGCTCAGAGCCGCGGTTCCGCGCCCTGGCGCGCCCAGGGCCGTGCCGTCGCCCACCCGGCCAGCAGTCCGGCGCCCGCCGTCACCGACGTGAAGCTCAGCGCGTTGCCCAGCGAGGCGAGCGCGGCCAGCGCCGTCAGGGCGGCGCCCGTGGTGAGGGCGACCGGCGTCGAGCGAGGCGTACGCCACAGCGCGTGCAGCACCCAGCAGAACGCGGCCCCGATCAGCACCACCCCGACCAGGCCCTGCTCCGAGGCCACCTGCAACGGGGCCGAGTGCGGCTTGCCGTCGGAGGGCACCGTCCGCGTCGCCGCCGGGCTCAGTTCGCCGAACCGGTCCGGGCCGACCCCGAGGCCCCCGTGCCGGTCCGCCATCCGCAGCGCGTCCTGCCACAGTTCCACCCGGTGCCCGGTGAGCCGCCCTTCGAGCACGTCCGCGAGGCCGTCGGGCAGCACACCGGCGGCAAGCGCCCACGTCGTGCCCGCGACCAGGGCAGCCGCCGCGGCCAGCCCCAGCAGGGACAGACCCCGGCGGGTCACCGAACCAGCGGCCAGCGCGCACAGCAGGACGGCGGTGCTCGCCGCGCAACCGGCCGCCGAGCCGAGGACGGCCGCGGTCAGTACGGCTGCGGCGGCCAGCGCCCACAGCCCCAGCCGCAGTGCCGGTCCCGGCGCGGCCCAGGCGGCACAGCACGCGGCTCCCGTGGCCAGTGCCAGCAGGGCGGCCGTGCCGCCGGCGTGGCCGAGCGGAGTGGCGTACCAGACGCCGGGGGAGAGATCGGGCTGCGCCACGGCCAGCGCCAGAGCGGCCAGCGCGCCGACACCGGGCGCGGCGACCGGGAGCAGTGCTCCGGAGACCCGGCCGGCGGCATGACCGGCGGTCACGGCCAGCACCGCGAGCAGCACACCCTCGGGCCGTCCGTCGTGGGCGGCCGCGGTGATCAGCGCCCACCCGGCGCAGGCCCCGAGCAGGATCATGCCCGCGCCGTCAGAAACGTTTCCCCTGACGTTCACGGCGCTCACCGCGTTCGCCGCAGCCGTACCGGCCGCAGGCCTCATCTCCGTCGAGCCCACCCGCCGCCCCTCGTCCCCCGCACACCCATGCCGGGCCCACGACAGGTCACGGCGCCGGGTCCGGTCGCACTGCCGAGGCTGGGCACACCGTAGCGGCTGATGACCGCTTTGGGCACGAGATGCGGCGGATCGTCGTGATGAGGAGCGTGGTGAGAAGGGGGAGGCCCGAGGCAGGGCCGGCGAGCGGCGGCACGGTGCGGTCCCGGGGGCCGACGGTCCGCCACACGACGGTGACCAGCGGAGACCGCCCCGGGCTGCCGCCGGTGCCGGCCCCCGAACCGTGCTGTTCGCGGTCAGCTCGGCCGCCGTACACTCACCCGGGTGACCGTCACCGCAACCTCCGTGGACCAGCCGGACCAGCTCCAGCCGTCCGCCTCCGGCACGCGCGGCGCCCGGCTGCTGCGCCTGGTCCCGGCCCTCGCCTCCGCGCTCTGCGGAGTGCTGCTCTACGTCAGCTTCCCGCCCCGCCCCCTGTGGTGGCTGGCGCTGCCCGCCTTCGCCGGCTTCGGCTGGGTGCTGCGCGGCCGGAGCTGGAAGGCGGCCCTCGGCCTCGGCTACCTCTTCGGGCTGGGCTTCCTGCTGCCGCTGCTCGTGTGGACCGGTGTGGAGGTCGGCCCCGGTCCCTGGCTGGCCCTGGTCGCCATCGAGGCGGTCTTCGTCGCCCTGGTCGGCGTCGGGGTCGCCGCCGTCTCCGGGCTGCCCGCCTGGCCGGTGTGGGCCGCGGCCGTATGGATCGCGGGCGAGGCGGTACGCGCGCGCGTACCGTTCAACGGCTTCCCCTGGGGCAAGATCGCCTTCGGCCAGGCCGACGGCGTCTTCCTGCCGCTGGCCGCGGTGGGCGGCACGCCCGTGCTGGGCTTCGGGGTCGTGCTGTGCGGCTTCGGGCTGTACGAGGCCGGGCGGCTGCTCGCCGAGAAGCGCCGGAGCGCGGCCGTACGGCGCGGGGCCGCGGCCGCCGCGCTGCTGAGCGTGGCCGTCCCGGTGGCGGGCGCGGTCGCCGCCCGGGCGCTCGTGAGCGACAAGGCCGAGGAGGGCACCCGGACCGTCGCGGTCATCCAGGGCAACGTGCCGCGCTTCGGGCTGGAGTTCAGCGCCCAGCGCCGGGCCGTGCTCGACTACCACGTGCGCGAGACGCTCAGGCTCGCCGCCGACATCAAGGCGGGCAAGGTCGCGAGGCCCGACTACGTGCTGTGGCCGGAGAACTCCTCCGACATCGATCCCTTCGTCAACCCCGACGCGGCCGCCGTCATCGACGAGGCCGCCAAGGCGGTCGGCGTGCCCGTCTCGGTCGGCGCGGCCGTGGAGCGTGACGGCAAGCTGTTCAACGAGCAGGTCCTGTGGGACCCGGCCAAGGGACCGACGCAGACCTACGACAAGCGGCAGATCCAGCCGTTCGGCGAGTACCTCCCGCTGCGCGGGATCGTCGGCGCGATCAACGAGCACTGGACCAGCATGGTCCGCCAGGGCTTCAGCCGGGGCAGCAAGCCGGGCGTGTTCGACATGGACGGGGCCAAGGTCGGCCTGGCCACCTGCTACGAGGCCGCCTTCGACTGGGCCGTGCGGGACACCGTCACGCACGGCGCGGAGATGATCTCCGTACCCAGCAACAACGCCACCTTCGACCGCAGCGAGATGACCTACCAGCAGCTCGCCATGTCCCGGATCCGCGCCGTCGAGCACAGCCGCACCGTCACCGTGCCGGTGACCAGCGGGGTCAGCTCGATCATCATGCCGGACGGGCGGATCACGCAGAGGACCGGCATGTTCGTGCCCGCCTACCTCGTGCAGAAGGTGCCGCTGCGCACCTCCGAGACCCCCGCGACCGAGCTGGGCATCCTCCCGGAGATCGCCCTCGTGCTGGTCGCCGCGGGCGGCGTCGGCTGGGCGATCGGATCCGGGCTGCGCGCCCGGCGCACCGGCGGCGCGTGACCGCACGACCGGCGTACGGATCCTGAACCGGCAGGAGAGGGCACGCCGGTCCGGTTAGGGTCGAGGCCATGGCTACTCCTGACTTCATCCGCACGCTCAGGGCCTCGGCCGGCCAGCAGCTGCTCTGGCTTCCCGGGGTCACCGCGATCGTCTTCGACGACGAGGGCAGGGTCCTGCTGGGCCGGCGGACCGACACCCGCAAGTGGTCGGTGATCGGCGGCATCCCGGACCCGGGTGAGCAGCCCGCGGCCTGCGCCGTGCGGGAGGTCTTCGAGGAGACCGCGGTGCACTGTGTCGCCGAGCGGATCGTCCTGGTGCAGGCCCTGGAGCCGGTGACCTATCCCAATGGCGACACCTGCCAGTACATGGACGTCACCATCCGCTGCCGCGCCGTGGGCGGCGAGGCCCGCGTCAACGACGACGAGTCGCTGGAGGTGGGCTGGTTCGCCCCGGACGCGCTGCCCGACCTCAACGAGTTCGGTCTCCTCCGGATCAAGCAGGCCATGTGCGAGGAACCCACATGGTTTGCCCCTACGACTTTTGACTGAAGTGTGGGTGGGCACCACATGTGATGACGGGTGGGTGCCGCTTAGGGTCGACACATGACCGCCCCCAGCCTCCCGTCCGGCCCGCGCTCCCAGCGGCTCTCGCCGGACCTCGGCGGCCGCACCGCACTCGTCACCGGCGCCGCCGGCGGCATCGGCCGCGCCTGCGTGCTGCGGCTCGCCGCCGCCGGGGCCGAGGTGCGGGCCGTCGACCGCGACGCGGCGGGCCTGGCCGAGCTGGCGGCGGAGGCGGAGCGGGCCCCCGGCCTGCCCGGGACCGTCGTACCGCACGCCCTGGACCTCACCGACCTCGACGCCGCCGAACGGGCCGCCGCCGGTACCGATGTGCTGGTCAACAACGCGGGCCTGCAACTGGTGCGCCCCATCGAGGAGTTCCCGCCCGATGTCTTCCACACGGTGCTCACCGTGATGCTGGAGGCGCCCTTCCGGCTCATCCGCGGCGCGCTGCCGCACATGTACGCGCAGGGCTGGGGCCGGATCGTCAACGTGTCCTCCGTCCACGGTCTGCGTGCCTCCGCCTTCAAGTCGGCCTATGTGGCCGCCAAACACGGACTGGAGGGCCTGTCCAAGACGGCCGCGCTGGAAGGCGCGCCCCACGGGGTCACCTCGAACTGCGTGAACCCCGCCTATGTGCGCACCCCCCTGGTCGAGAAGCAGATCGCGGACCAGGCGCGGGCGCACGGCATCCCCGAGGAGCGTGTGCTGTCCGAGATCCTGCTGAAGGACAGCGCCGTCCGGCGGCTCATCGAACCGGAGGAGGTCGCCGAGGCCGTGGCCTATCTGTGCGGCCCCCAGGCGTCCTTCGTCACCGGCACTTCGCTGGTGCTCGACGGCGGATGGTCGGCCCACTGAGGTGAGGGCCGGGAGCGCCCCGAGGAGAGTTGTCCACAGGCTCGGCGGGCCGGGCCGATGATGCGCAATCCTGTGACCATGTCTCGCGATCACCTCCAGCCGGCACCACGCCACAGCCCCGAGGTCCCCTACCTGGAGCTGCTGGCCCGCGACGCCTCGGTGGAGGCGTACGAGCAGCCGGTGCTGCTCGCCCGCGCCGAGGGCCGGCCGGCAGCGCGGATCGCCGAGCTGGAGCAGGCCAGGGCGCTCGCCCTGCGCGTCCGGGCCGAGCTGGAGGGCCGCCGGCGCCGCGAGGCGGAGCTGTCCGCGCTCTTCGAGACCGCCCACGACCTCGCGGGCCTGCGCGATCTGGACGCCGTCCTCCAGGCGATCGTGCAGCGCGCCCGCTCCCTGCTCGGCACGGACGTCGCCTACCTCACCCTGAACGACCCGGCCCACGGCGACACGTACATGCGCGTGACCGAGGGTTCCGTCTCGGCCCGCTTCCAGCAGCTCCGGCTCGGCCTGGGGGAGGGGCTCGGCGGACTGGTCGCGCAGACCACACGGCCGTACGTCACCGACGACTACTTCGAGGACGCCCGCTTCCGGCACACCCGCACCATCGACGCCGGCGTCCATGACGAGGGCCTGGTCGCCATCCTCGGCGTCCCCCTGGTGCTCGGCCCGCACGTGATCGGCGTCCTCTTCGCCGCCGACCGCCGGGCCCGTGTCTTCGAACGCGAGCAGATCGCCCTGCTGGGCTCCTTCGCCGCGCTCGCCGCCGCCGCCATCGACACCGCCAACCTGCTCACCGAGACCCGCGCGGCGCTGGCAGGCCTGGAGAGCGCCAACGAGATCATCCGGGACCGCAGCGCGGTCATCGAACGCGCCTCGGACGTCCACGACCGGCTCGCCGAACTCGTCCTGCGCGGCGGCGGGGTGCGCGACGTGGCCGCCGCCGTCTCCGAAGTCCTCGACGGCACCGTGGAGTTCACCGAGGCCGGCGCGGCACCGGCCGAGGCGCTGGAGGCCGCGCGGGCCGAGGGACATGCCGTACGGCACGGCCGTGACTGGATCGCACCGGTGGCCGCGGGCGACGAAGTCCTCGGCGCGCTGGTCCTGCGCGGACACCCCGGCCTCGACCCCGTCGACCAGCGCACGCTGGAGCGGGCGGCGATGGTCACCTCGCTGCTCCTGCTCGCCCGGCGCTCCGCCGCCGAGGCCGAACAGCGGGTGCGGGGCGAGCTGTTGGACGACCTGCTGGACGCCCGCGACCGGGACCCGCGCCTGCTGCGCGAGCGCGCCGCCCGGCTCCATGCCGATCTGGACGCGACCCATGTCGTCCTCGCCGCCCGCCTCGACGCCCCGGCCGCCGACGCCGACGAGGAGGCCGCGGCCCGCCGCCGCCTGTGGGCGGCAGCCTCCCATCTCGCCGCCACCCGGCAGGGCCTGGCCGCCGCACGCGACGGCGGCACCGTCCTGCTGTTGCCGCTCGGCGCCGGCGACAGCGCCACGGAGGTGGCCCGCCGCACCGCCCGCCACCTGGGCAGGACCGTCCGCCAACCCGTCACGGTCGGCGCCTCCGCCCCCGTCTCGGGTCTCGCCGCCCGGCCCGAGACCGTGGCCGGCGCCTACGCCGAGGGCCGCCGCTGCCTGGACGCGCTGCGCCTGCTGGGCCGGGCCGGGGACGGTGCGGCGGCCGAGGACTTCGGCTTCCTCGGCCTGCTCCTCGCGGGCGAACGGGACGTCGCCGGATTCGTCGAGCGCACCGTGGGCCCCGTCGTGGCGTACGACGAGCGGCGGGGCACCGATCTGCTGCGCACCGTGGACGCGTACTTCTCCTGCGGCATGAGCCCGGCCCGCACCAAGGACGCCCTCCACGTCCACGTCAACACGGTCGCCCAGCGCCTGGAACGCGTGAGCCGGCTCCTCGGCGCGGACTGGCAGACCCCGGCCCGCGCCCTGGAGATCCAACTCGCCCTGCGACTGCACCGGCTGGCCGCCCCGGACAGACGCTGATTCCGGTACGGACATGCCGTACGGCCGCCCAGGCACGCGGGCTCCGCCCGGCCATGCGCGCGGCGATGATTTCCGCGCTGCCCGGCGGTCGTTATGAGGGAGGAGAGAAAGGAGATCCGTCATGCCGACACAAGACCCCGCGCGGCCACAGCCAACGGCTTCGCTCGACGCCCGCTACAGTTCCGCCCTCCAGCCCCGGCCCGGTGCCGAGAACGCCACCGCCACCGAATGGGCCGAGGCCCAGCGGCACCTGGAAGCCGCCGAGATCTTCTGGGTGTCCACGGTGCGCCGCGACGGCCGGCTGCACGTGACCCCCGTGATCGCCGCCTGGCACGACGGGGTGCTGTACTTCGCCACCGGCCCGGGAGAACAGAAGGCGAGGAACCTCGCCCATCATGCCCAGTGCGCGCTGACCACCGGCGGAAACTCGCTCACCGAGGGGCTCGACCTCGTGGTCGAGGGCACGGCGGAGCGGGTGACCGATCCCGCGGTGCTGGAGGGGGTGATCGCGGCGTACGAGGCGAAGTACGGGTCGCACATCACCTCGCCGGAGGGCACCTTCCACGGGATCGGGGACGCGTTCCGCGCAGGTGACGCGGTGGTGTTCGCGGTCGCCCCGGACACGGCGTACGGCTTCGGCCGGGACAACGGGGTCTACACGCACACGCGGTGGGTGTTCTGACGGTCTTTTACCATAGGGCCATGGTCACCCATCCCACACTCCAGCTGACCGTCGACTGCGCCGAGCCGGAGCGGCTCGCCGTGTTCTGGGCGGTCGCGCTGGGGTACGAAGTCGAGCCGCCGCCAGCGCCGTTCGCCACCTGGCGTGCGTACTGGCTGGACCAGGGCGTGCCGGAGGAGGAGCTGGGCACGGGCGACTGCGCCGACTCCGTGATCGATCCGCGGGGCGTCGGGCCACGGATCTGGTTCCAGCAGGTGCCCGAGCCGAAGGCCGGCAAGAACCGGCTGCACCTCGATCTGGGAGTGAGCGGCGGGCGGAGCGTCCCGTTCGCCACGCGGAAGGAGCGCGTGCTCGCCGAGGCGCTGCGCCTGGAGAGCGCGGGCGCCGCCCGGCTGCGCGTGCAGGACGCGGAGGGTTCGGGGTCCTTCTCCGTCGTGATGAGGGACCCGGAGGGCAACGAGTTCTGCGTCCACTGACCACGGCCTCATCGACGGCGTGACGGCCCCGGCACGGAGTGCTCCGCACGGAGCTTCGCCGCGCGCTCGCGCGGGTCGTACCCGGGGGCGACGCCCTCCACGAGGACGAGGTCTCCGTCGATGTGGTCGGCCCGCAGCCGCAGGATGTCCTGGTAGGCGGGAGAGTGGTACCAGGCGCGGGCCGCGTCCAGGTCGGGGAACTCGATCAGCACCATGCTGCCCTCCCAGGCGCCCTCGACCACTTCGGCGGGCGGACCGTGGACCACGAACCGGCCGCCGAACGGCATGAGGGTCTCCTGGATCCGTTCCAAGTACTCCAGGACGTCCGGGTGATGACGGCGGCTTCGAAGGTGCGCGAAACCGTAGGCGGACATGGGCGGCTCCTTCGTCTCCGGCACGTCGGTGCGCCGGACCGAAAGTAGCCGCGCGGGCTTCCGGCCGGCCATTACCCCGGAGGTAAGCGCCCGACACGGCCCGGAGTCCGCCTCCGCGCCCTGCCGTTGTGCAGGCGGGTGTCCGTACCTCTGCGCCGGCGGCCGGTACGGTCTGGGCCGCGTGCGAGTGCGGGAGGCGCGCTGTCGACGGGTTCAGCCGCAATCGGTGCGGGGGTCGTGCGCGGGACCGGCCGGGAGGTGGCGGAGCACGGCGTCCGGTTTCATACACTCGCCGTCGTGGATCATGAGAAAGTCGCACACTGGGACGGTGCCACGCGCCGGTCGAGCCTCAAGGACGCGTACGCGGCACTGCGCGACCGGCTCGCCGACGCCGCCCGGGACGGTCACTGGCACAACGTGCTGGCCCTCCTCGGCGAGAACCGGGACTGGGTCAACACCGCGCGAGTGGAAGGCCGTAGCGGCTTCACGCCCCTGCACCAGGCCGCCTGGCACGGTGCCTCGGCCGAGACGGTCGAGCGGCTGCTGGAGGCCGGCGCGTGGCGGACCCTGCGCACCGGCGACGGGGCGCGCGCCGTGGACATCGCCGCGCAGCGCGGCCACCACCACATCACCGCCCCGTTGTGCCCGGACATCCGGCACCCGCTGCCCGCCGACGTGTCCGGCCGCCTCCAGTACCACCTGCACCAGCTGATCCGGCACCGGGCGGGACTGGAGGGCGGCACCGACCTCGCCACCCAGCAGGGGATGCGGTTGCCGGAGGTGGAGGTGCTGACCGAACTGGCGCACCCGGTGTGCTGGTTCCCCGTGCCCGGCATGTACGGCGGCTTCAAGATCGCCCTTTGCGGCCGCGAGCTGACCGTGGACAGTTGGATCCGCGTCGTCGGGGGGTCCGAGCGGACGGACGTCGTCACGATCGACGGGGTGAACATCCAGGAGGGCGGGCAGCTGTAGCCGGCCAGGCGCGGGCCAGGGGCGGCCCGCCGGGGCGGCACGAGCGCGGACGGCCTACGGCGAGCAGGGCTTACAGCGTCCCGGCTTACGAGGGGGTCGCGCGGCGGCTCGCGACGAGCCCGGCTCACGGCGGGGGCGGTCCGTCGGCCGGAGCCGGGGGCAGCGCGAGGTGGGCCAGATCGCCCGGCGGGGGAGTGCTGACCGGCCACAGCGGAGCCGCCTCGCCGTCGGCCAGCGCGGCCGGGGCGTCGGTGAGGTTCATGCGCTCGCGCAACCGGCCGTAGAAGTCCATCGGGCCCAGCCGGACGGCCTTGAGCCGGTGGGGAGCGGCGTACACGCCGATCCAGTCCCCGGGGCTCAGCACCCCGCGCAACTGGCCGTCGATGCTCACGGCGGCCTGGCCCGAACGCTCCAGCACCCGCAGCCCGATGGGCTCGTCGGGGGCGGCCACGACCGAGCGGTTGAACACCATGTGCGGGGCGACCGGCGTGAAGACGAGCCCGTCGGCGCGCGGCGAGACCACCGGACCGCCCGCGGCGAAGCTGTACGCCGTCGACCCCGTGGGCGTGGCCACCAGCAGCGCGTCGGCGGAGTACGAGGCGAGCAGCCGGCCCGCCAGGTAGACGCCGACCGACACCTGGCGGTCCCGGGTCAGCCGCTCCACGACGACGTCGTTCAGCGCCGTGACGTTCAGGGCCACGCCCCACTCGTTCCCCGTCTCGCACTCCGGGCGCACCCGCGGCGGCGGCAGCATCGGCCCGCGCCCGTACCGCATCAGCGCCTCCATCTGCGCCGGCACCTCCAGCCGGCACGACGCGCGCATCGTCAGCAGCATCCGGCGCTCGACCGTGATCCGCCCGTCCCGTACGGCGTCCAGCGCCACGCGCACCGCGGAGACCGGGACCTCCGTCAGAAAGCCGACCCGGCCGAGGTCGACGCCGAGGACCAGGGCGTCGTGCTCGGCGGCCAGCCGGGCACCGCGCAGAAACGTGCCGTCGCCGCCGAGGGTGACGATCAGGTCCGGATCGCCCGCGGCCTCGACCTCCTCCAGCGCGCTGTGCCGCGCGCCCTCCTGCCACACGTCGATGTCCGCGCAGCCCACCGCGTGCTCGGCGCACCACTCGCGCACGGCCCGTGCGGCGACCACCGCCTCGGAGCGCCCGCCGTGCACCACCAGGCCGACACGGTTCACCGTCATACCCGCCTCCGCCTTTCCGCCGGCTGCTCCCGGACCCGTCACCGAGCGCCATCCTCGCCGCGCACCCCGGGGGCGCGGCACGCGCCACGCCGCCGGTTGCCGCGACCGGACGCGCCACGCCGCGGGTCCCGGCCGAGAGCCCCGCCGGTGGTGGTCGGGGGATGCGCCGGTGCCGGCGGAGGTGCTCGCAGGTGTGTCAGCCGGGGATGTCGGGGATGTCGGGGGTGCCGGGAGTACCAGGGGTACGGGGGGCGCCGCCGGGGTCCGCCGGGCGCGCGCCCGGCGTATGGCCGAAGGCGCGCCGGAAGACGTCGATGAACGCGCTGGCCGAGGACCAGCCGCAGCGGTGCGCCACCGCCGTCACCGGGGTCTGCTCGGCCAGCAGCACCAGCGCCCGGTGCAGCCGCGCCTGGGTGCGCCACTGCGGAAACGTCATGCCCAGCTCGCGGCGGAACAGCCGCGACAGCGTACGGTCGCTCGCCCCGACCTCCCGGCCCAGCTCGGCGAGGGTACGGCCGTCCGCCGGATCGGCGAGCAGGATGCCGCACAACGCGCGCAGCAGCGGCGACGACGGCGCCGGCAGGTGCAGGGGCTGCTGGGGCGAGGCGCGCAACTGGTCCAGCAGCACCGCGCGCAGCCGCGCCCGCTCGGGGCTGCCGTCGTCCGGGGTACGGGTGTGGGCGATGATCAGCTCACGCAGCAGCGGGGACACGGCGAGCACGGTCGGGGTCTCCAGGCCCAGCGGGTTCTCGGTTGCGGGCAGCCCCATCAGGTGCAACTCCAGCTCCCCGTACGCCTCGTGGGCGTGCACCGTGCCGGCCGGCACCCACAGGGCACGGGTGGCCGGGGCGGCCCAGGAACCGGCGTCGGTGGTGACGGCCACGACTCCCCGGCCCGCGTAGACGATCTGGTGGTCGTCGTGCCGGTGGGCGTCGATCCCCGTACGGGACGCCAGCAACCGGGTGCTTGTCGGAGCGATCGGTTCATGGCGGATTTCTGTCATTGTCTGGCAGTTTATCGAAAGCACGACAGTCCTGTCCGGTCGCAGCATGGCGAGGTGCGAAAGAACGCCTCGATCACCCTGCTGTCCGTGGGGCACGCCTGCGTCGACGTCTACCAGGGCGCCGTCGCGGCCCTGATCCCCTTCCTCGTCACCGCGCGCGGCTACGGCTACGCCGCCGCCTCCGGTGTCGTCCTGGCCGCCTCCCTGCTGTCCTCGGTGGCGCAACCGCTGTTCGGCGCCCTCACCGATCGCCGCGCGGTCCCCCGGCTGCTCCCCGTCAGCACACTCCTCGCAGGCCTCGGCATCTCCTCTTCCGGCCTCGACGGCGGCTACGGCGCGACGCTCGTGTGCATGGCGGTGACCGGGATCGGCGTGGCCGCCTACCACCCCGAGTCGGCCCGCGTCGCCCGGCTCGCGAGCGGGGGCTCGCACCGTGCCATGGGCTGGTTCTCGCTGGGCGGCAACGTGGGCTTCGCCCTCGCCCCGCTGCTGGTCGCGGCCGTCGTGGGCACGGGCGGGCTGCGACGGACCCCGGCACTGGCACTGCCCGCGCTCGCCGGGACCGCGCTCTGCCTGGCCGTCCTGCGCAGCCCCGGACGCCGCCCACCGGCCCGCTCCGCCGGTACGGCCGCGCCGACCGGACCCGACGACAGGGCGTCGTTCGTCCGGCTGTCGCTGGCGGTGGTGTGCCGCTCGATCGTCTTCATCGGCCTGAGCACCTTCCTGTCCCTGTATGCCGAGCAACGCCTGGGCGGCGGAGCGGGCGCGGGTACCGCCGCGCTGTGTGTGCTCTACGCCGGCGGCGCGATCGGCTCCGTGCTCGGCGGCGCGCTGGCCGAGCGGTGGGACCGGGTCACCGCGTGCCGGTGGTCGTACCTGGTGTCGGCCCTGGCGGTCGCGGGCGTCGTGTTCGTCCCCGGCCCGGCCCTGTACGCGTGCGTGGCGCTGACCTCCGCCGGCCTCTACGTGCCGTTCTCCCTCCAGGTCACCCTCGGCCAGGACTATCTGCCCTCACGGGTCGGCACGGCAGGCGGCATCACCCTCGGGCTGGCGGTGAGCGTCGGCGGGCTGGTGAGCCCGCTCATCGGCCGGCTCGCCGACGCCACGTCCCTGCGCACCGCCCTCGCCCCGCTCATCCTGATGCCCGTACTGAGCTGGCTGCTCGCCCGCACCCTGCCGGAACCCGCGGCCCCACGGCCGGAACGCGCCGTCCCAGGGCTGGGAACTGTTGGCCGACGGCCCGAACCTGCCGCCCCGCGGCCGGAGTCCGGCGCGATGCGGCCGGGAGCCGTTGCTCCGCTGCCGGGAGCCGCCTCCTCACGGCCTGAACCCGTCACCTCACGGCCTGAATCCGTCGCCCGACGGCCCGAACCCGCCTCCCCGCGGCCGGAATCCGACGCGACGCATCCGGTCCCGCCCCGCAGTGCCGACGTGCGCCAACTCGATTGACGCTCCCGGGGTGCCCGCCTAGCGTGATCGCGACACGCCCGGACGGGCAGGACAGGGGGCCCCGTGTGACGACGTACCCGCAGGAGCCGGTCGACGGCAGATCCGCCGGCCGTCCGATCCAGCTGGAGACACACGGCCTCGACGTGATCGGGGACGCGGAGCGCAAGGGCACGCCGCGCACGCTGTTCTGGCCCTGGTTCGGCGCGAACGTCTCGGTCCTCGGACTGAGTTACGGCGCGTTCGCGCTCGGCTTCGGCATCTCCTTCCGGCAGGCCCTCGCCGCAGGCGCGCTCGGCATCGTCGTCTCGTTCCTGCTGTGCGGGTTCATCGCGGTCGCCGGAAAGCGGGGCTCGGCACCGACGATGGTGCTCAGCCGGGCCGCGTACGGAGTGCGTGGCAACCGGCTGCCGTCCCTGATCTCCTGGATGCTCACCGTCGGTTGGGAGACGGTACTCACGGCGCTCGCCACGCTCGCCACGGCGACGGTCTTCGGCCGCCTCGGCTGGGGCGGCGGCACCGGGACCAAGGCGCTCGCCCTCGGCGTCGTGGCCGCGCTGACCGTCGTCGGCGGGGTCATGGGCTTCGACGTCATCATGCGGCTGCAGACGGCGATCACCGTGATCACGGGCGTCCTCACCGTCGTCTACGTCGCCCTCGTCGCCGACCACATCCACTGGGCCGCCGTCAGCGCCGTCCCGGCCGGCTCCCCGCAGGAGTTCATCGGCGCGCTCGTGTTCATGATGACCGGCTTCGGCCTCGGCTGGGTCAACGCCGCCGCCGACTACTCCCGCTATCTGCCCCGCAGTTCGGCCGGCCGATCGGTGATCGGCTGGACCACCTTCGGCGCCTGTGTCGCCCCGCTGCTCCTGCTCGTCTTCGGGCTGCTGCTGGCCGGTTCCTCGCAGTCGCTGAGCAAGGCCGTCGCGGCCGACCCGATCGGCGCGCTCACGACCATCCTGCCGACCTGGTTCCTGCTGCCGTTCGCCGTCGTCGCCGTCCTCGGCCTGGTCGGCGGCGCCGTCCTCGACATCTACTCCTCCGGCCTCGCCCTGCTCTCCGCCGGTCTGCCGGTGCCCCGCTACCTGGCCGCGCTCCTCGACGGCGCCCTGATGATCGCCGGCTCCGTCTACATCGTGTTCTTCGCCGGTGACTTCCTCGCCCCGTTCACGGGATTCCTCACCACGCTCGGCGTCCCCATCGCCGCCTGGTGCGGCATCATGCTGGCCGACCTCGCCCTGCGCCGCCGCGACTACGACGACGGCGACCTCTACCGCCCGCGCGGCCGCTACGGCGACATCCCCCCGGCACCCCTGCTGCTCACCCTCGCCGCCACGGCCCTCGGCTGGGGCCTGGTCACCAACACCGGCGCGAGCTGGCTCAGTTGGCAGGGCTATCTGCTCGGGCCGCTCGGTCTCGGCGGCAAGGCCGGCGCCTGGGCGTACGCCAACCTCGGCGTCCTCGCCGCCCTCGCGCTCGCCTTCCTCGGCACGCTGCTCCTCGGCCGCCGCCGGGTGCGCGCCCAGGAGGACGGGGCACCGCCGCCCGGCGAAGGGATGCTCCCCGCATGAGCGCCGGCCACCTCGCCGTCATCGACATGCAGCACGTCTTCGCCGACCCGGCGAGCCCCTGGGCCGCACCCCGGTACGCGGACGCGGCGGCGGGCGTACGCAGCCTGCTGCCCGCCTTCGCCGGCCGTGTGACCTTCACCCGCTTCGTGGCCCCCGAGCACCCGGCCGGCGCCTGGCGCGCCTACTACGAGCGATGGCCCTTCGCCCACAGGCCCGCGGACGCCGAACTCTGGGACCTGGACGTCGAGTTCACCGACGAGGCTCAGCATGTCCTGGACGCCACCACCTTCGGCAAGTGGACCCCGGAGCTCGCCGCCCGCCTCGCCCCCGGCGACCGTCTGGTCCTGGCCGGCGTCAGCACCGACTGCTGTGTGCTGTCCACCGCCCTGGCCGCCGCCGACGCCGGCACCGAGGTCCTGGTGGTCGCCGACGCCTGCGCGGGCGCGGACGACGACTCCCACCTCAAGGCCCTCCAGCTGATGGACCTGTACCGGCCGCTGGTCCGGGTCACGACCGTCGCCGGCCTGCTCGCCGGGCCCGGCTGACGACCGCGCGGCCGACGGCGTCAGGTCCGCCCGGTACGCCGGTACAGATCCGGCTCACCGTCGAGTTCCACGGCGAGCACGGTCGCGTACTCGTCCACATCCGTGGCAGCCGGCGCGTCGATCCAGGTCACGCCCGGTACCTCGTGCAGCCCGCCGGTGACCCGGTGGCCCGGACCGGCGCCCGTCCCCGGCACCCGCACCCGGCGCACCCGGTTGCGCAGCCCGCGCACGGACACCGTCTCGCGGGGCGTCGAAGCACTCCACCAGCTCCCCGACCTGCCCGTCCCGGTGGGCGAGGTACCGCGCCCAGGCCGCCGGATCCTCCGCACCGGGCCGGGCGCGCGCGAGGGGGTGCGGGGGATCCTCGTCCGGGGCGGGGTGCCGGGTGCTCGCGTAGTCGGGGTGGTTCCAGTCCGAATGGGAGTAGTACAGGCCCACTTTGAGGCCGCGCTCACGCAGCGCGTCCGCGTACCCGGCGATCAGGTCGCGCCCCGCCGGGGTGCGGCGGACCACGTCCAGCCCGCCGTACGCGCTGTCCCACAGGGCCACCCCGTCGTGATGACGCGCGGTGAGCACGGCGTACCGGGCCCCGGCGCGGGCGAACAGCTCCGCCCACGCGCGCGGGTCGTAACGGGACGCCGTGAAACCGTCCAGCTGCCCCACGTACTGCTCGGGGGAGTCCTGGCCGGTGCAGAAGGGCCAGGACTCCGGCACTCCGTCCACCGCGTAGACGCCCCAGTGGACGAAGATGCCCAGCTTGGGCCTCGCGGAACCAGGGCTGCACCGGCATGAGGACACGCTGGAGCGCGCGCCCGCGTGCTCACCAGACCTCCCCGCGATCCCCACGCATGCCCCCGGGCCCAGCGGGTACGCGACCGGGAGCACCCGGGCACGGACCCGCCCGGGAGGCCGCATCACCGCAGCTACCTGGGGATCTGCCATGGAGACATCCGCCGCACACGACCACCGGCCGACACCGGCCCAGCAGGCGCTGGACGCGCTGGCCGTGAACGCCGAGGACCAGGCCGCCCTGGACACCCTCGCGCACAGCGACGTGCTCGTCCCGGTGCCGGACGACGCGCCCGACGAGGAGGGAGCCGAAACCTCCTCGCTGGCTCTGCCCGTCCTGGAACAGCCCGGAGGCGAACCGGTCGTTCCCGTGTTCACCACGGAGGGCGAGCTGGGCCGGCTGCTGCCGTTCATCTCGCGCTACCGCCTCGTCCCGCTCGGCGCCCTCGCCGCGCAGTGGCCCGACGAGGACCTGGCCCTGGCCATAGACGGCAACTCGGCCCACGCCCTGACGCTCACGTCACAGGGGGTACGGACACTGCTGGCCCGCTGAAACACGCCCTCACCCCCTTGGGCGACCGAACGGCCGGAACTGCTCCCCGCGCCGGGGTGGCCCCTCTCCTCGCGAGGGGAAGATCCCAGCGGGAGAATGGCCGGTCGAACGCGGAGGGGTCATCGTGAGGGTCGTCCTGCTGGGCACCGCCGCCGGGGGCGGCTTCCCGCAGTGGAACTGCGCCTGCGCGCTGTGCGCGGCCGCCCGGGACGGCAGCCTGCCCTCCCGTACCCAGGAGTGCGCCGCCGTCAGCGGCAACGGCCGCGACTGGTGGCTGCTGAACGCCTCGCCCGATCTGCGCACCCAGCTCACCGCCACACCGGCACTGTGGCCCGGCCCCGGCCCCCGGGACACCCCGCTGCGCGGGGTCCTGCTCACCGACGCCGAGGCCGACCACGTCACCGGACTCGGCGAGCTGCGGGGAGCGGCGGGCCTGAAGGTCTACGCGGCTCCGCCGGTCCGCTCGGCGCTCGCCCCCGTCCGCGCCGCCCTGGAGCGCTACGCCCCTTGGGAGTGGGCGGACACGCTGGCCGACGGCGGATTCGTGCTGGCCGGCGGGCTGGTGGTCACGGCCCGTACGGTGGGCGCGAAGATCCCGAAGTACATACCGGTGCGGGCGCCGCGGCCGGCCGCCCCGTGGGTGACGGCGTACCGCGTCGAGGACCTGGCCAGCGGGGGAGTGCTGGTGTACGCGCCTTGCGTGGGCGCCTGGAGCGCGGAGCTGGACGAGCTGTGCGCCGAGGCCGACTGCGTGCTGGTCGACGGCACCTTTTACGCGGCCGACGAGATGGGCACGGCGGTACGGTCCGGCGCCGGGCAGGCGGCCATGGGACATCTGCCGGTCGCCGGCCCGGACGGCACTCTCGCCGCTCTCGCCCGGCATCCCGGGGCGCGCCGGGTCTACACCCATCTCAACAACACGAACCCGCTGCTCGACCCGGCGTCACCGGCACGCGCGCGTGTCGCCGACCACGGGGTCGAGGTGCTGGAGGACGGGGCCGAACTGCTGCTCTAGGGCTGTGGAGCCGCGGCCCTGACGTCCTGCTCGGCCAGCATGCGCTCCAGCACCGCCCGCTGGAGCGGCAGCACCGCCGTGTGCAGGGCGCGGCCCTTGGGGGTGAGAGCCACCCACACCCCACGCCGGTCCTCCGCGCACACCGAGCGCTCGACCAGCCCGTCCTTCTCCAGCCGGCCGATCAGCCGGGACAGCGCGCTCTGGCTGAGGTGCACCCGGCCGACCAGGTTCTGTACCCGGCACTGCTCACCCGGCGCGGGCGACTCGGTCGCCAGGATGTCGAGCACCTCGAAATCGCTGGCGCCCAGTCCGTGCGGGTGCAGCGCCCGGTCTATCTCGCACATCGTGTGCGCGTGCACCGCGAGGATGTCCCGCCACCGTTCCTCGAGCCGGGCGTCGGCCGTCTTGACTGCCATACCCGCACCGTAGCACCGATCCAGCCAATCGTTGAGTGTGCAACTAGTTCGGGATGCGGGCGGTGACCAGGGCTCGCGGGCGGGCCTCAGGCGGCCGGGTCCTGGAGGAGGCCGATCAGGTTGCCGTCGGGGTCCTTCACGGAGGCGATCAGCCGGCCGTTGCCCACGTCCCGCACGTCCTGGAGCACCTCGGCACCCGCCTCCACCAGCGTCGCGAGCCGCTCGCGCAGGTCGGTCACGTGCCAGAACGGCACCGGGCCGGTCAGGCCCTGCGCGTGCCCGTTCGGGTCGAGCCCGACATCCTGCCCGGCGGCCTTGAAACCGATGTAGTACGGCTCGTCGGCATACGGCTCGACGCCCAGCAGGGCCGTGAACAGCGCCTTGGCGGCCTTCGCGTCCTTGACGGGGTAGATGATCGTCTGCACGCCTGTGGTCATGGCACTCACTCCTTCGCGATGCGCGGCCCGGCGGGTCGTCCCGCCGGTGCACCTCACGCTAGGACCGGTCGGCCCGCCACGGCTTCTCCGATCCTGACCGGTTGCCGACACCGGCCCGCGATCTTCACCCGGGTGGCGCCCGTCACGCACCGGTCCGCCCTCATCCCGGCGCCGCAGCCGCCCGGAACCCCGAGCCGACGTGAATGCCGGTGACCCTGAGGGGCCGCGGCCTGTCCGACACGGAACCGGCCGCCGCGTGGGCGCGAGAGACCACGGCGCCGCCGCAGACGCCTGACGGCCTCTCCCCGCACTTCGGTGGGCGATCAGGCCGACTCCCGCCGCACCAGTTCCGTCGGCAGAATCACCGCCGCCGGATCCTCCCCGCCGATCTGCGCGAGCAGCACCCGCACCATCTCGCTGCTGATCCGGTCCCACGGCTGCCGGATCGTCGTCAGAGCCGGAGTGGCCGCTGTCGCCGCCGGGGAGTCGTCGAAGCCGCCGACAGCGATGTCATCCGGCACCTCCTTCCCGGCCCGGTGCAGCGCCGCCAGCACGCCCTGCGCCATCAGATCGGAGGCCACGAACACCGCGTCCATGTCCGGTGCCTGTGCCAGCAGCCGCTCCGCGCCCGCCTCACCGCTCGCCCGGCTGTAGTCGCCGGAGACGACGAGCCGTTCGTCGACCCCGATGCCGGCCTCGGTGAGCACCTCCTTGTACCCGGCGAGCCGCTCCACACCACCCGGTGTGTCCAGCGGACCGGTGACCACACCGATCCGGCGCCGCCCCAGCGACAGCAGATGCCGGACCATGTCCCGCGCGCCGTCCCGGTCGTCGGCGGCCACGTAACTCACCTTCGAGCCCAGACCGATGGGCTTTCCGCAGGCGACGAGCGGCACGCCCGCCTCCCGCAGTTCCTGGGCGACCGGATCACCGGAGTGGCTGGAGACCAGCAGTACCCCGTCGACGTGCCCGGCGGTGATGTACCGCGTGATGCGCCGCCGTTCGTCCTCGGTGCCCGCCAGCATCAGCAGGAGCGGCACGTCGTGCGCGGCCAGCGCCTGGGTGCAACCGCGCAGCAGGACATTGAAGTTGGGGTCCTCGAAGAACCGCTCCTGCGGCTCGGTCAGCAGAAAGCCGACCGAGTCGGAGCGCCCGGTGATCAGCGAACGGGCGTGCCGGTTCACGACGTACCCGGTCCTGCGGATGGCGGCGTTGACCGCCTCCTGCGCGGCGGGAGAGACGTAGTGCCCGCCGTTGAGCACGCGCGAGACGGTGCCGCGCGAGACGCCTGCCTCGCGCGCCACGTCGTGGATCGTCGGCGGTTTGCGCCGGCCCCCCGGATTGCTCATGGTCATGACTTTACGGCCCCGGACAGCAGGTCGAGGCTCCAGAACCGCTGAATGACCAGGAACAGGGCTATCAGCGGGAGGACCGCGAGGAACGCGCCCGTGATCACGAGGGTGTACAGCGCCGGAGTGTTGGAGCCCTGTTCCAGCAGCGTGTACAGGCCCAGCGTGAGCGGGAACTTCTCGTCGTCGCTGAGCATGATGAACGGCAGCAGGAAGTTGTTCCAGATCGCGACGAACTGGAACAGGAACACGGTGACCATGCCCGGGATCATCATCGGCAGCGCGATCCGGGTGAAGATCCGCCACTCGCTCGCCCCGTCCATCCGCCCGGCCTCCACCACATCGGCGGGGACGGCCGCGGCGGAGTAGATCCGGGCCAGATAGACCCCGTACGGGGAGAGGACCTGCGGCAGCAGCACGGACAGGTAGGAGTCCGTGAGGTTCGCCTTCGCCAGCAGCAGGTACTGCGGGATCGCGAGGATCACCGGCGGCATCAGCACGCCCGCGAGCAGGACGTTGAAGATCGTCTCGCGGCCCTTGAAGCGGTAGGTCGCGAGCGCGTAGCCGCTGAACGCCGAGACGGCCGTGGAGAGCAGGGCGCCGAGACCGGCGTACAGGGCGGAGTTGCCCATCCACTTCCAGTAGACGCCCCCGCGGTAGGCGCTCAGGTCCTCGATGTTCCGCGTGAATCCGGTGCCCGGCAGGAAGGTGAAGGTGGAGAACAACTCGTGCCCGGACTTGGTGGACGCGATCACCACCCACGCGACCGGCAGCAGCGTGTAGATCGCCCCGACCAGCAGCGTGATCGTCGGCACCAGTGCGATCCGGCGGCGCAGCGGCGGACCCTGGGCCGTGCCCGGGGTGGTGCCCGCGGCCGGGGCCGCCTTGCGCAGCGCAAGAGAACTCATCGCGCGTCTCCTTGACTGACGTCCCGCTTGCCGCGGCTGTTCGCGGCCCGCAGGAACCCGAACGACAGCAGCAGCGTGACCAGGGCGATCAGGGTCGCCTCGGCGGCCGCCGAGTAGATGTCGTTGCGGCCGAAGGCGTCCTGGTACACCTTCATCAGCGGACTCCACGTCGTGTTGACGGAGTTGGTGAGCGGCTTGAGGGTCGTCGGCTCGTTGAAGACCTGGAGCGTCGCGATGATCGAGAAGAAGAAGGTCAGCACCAGCGAGGGCGCCACCATCGGGATCTTGATCTTCAGGGCGATCTGCAGCGGGGTCGCGCCGTCCAGCCGTGCCGCCTCGTACACCTCGGCCGGAATGGACCTCAACGACGTGTAGATGACGATCATGTTGAAGCCGGTGCCGCCCCAGACCGCGATGTTCGACAGGGCGAGATAGAGCGGACCGCCGTCCAGCAGGTTCGGCTGCGGCAGATGCAGCTTCGCCAGCAGGTAATAGAAGGGGCTCACGTCCGGCAGGTACAGGAAGCCCCACAGCAGCGCCGCCACCACGCCGGGGATGGCGTACGGCAGGAAGATCGCGAGCCGGGTGAACGGTGTGAGACGTACCCGCTCGGAGTCCAGCATCAGCGCGAACAGCAGGGCGAGGCCCAGCATCACCGGGACGACGATGCAGCCGTAGCCGAGCACGCGCAGCGCGCCCTGGAGCAGCTCGCTGTCCTTGACGGCCTCGGTGTAGTTCGCGAAGCCGGCCCAGACCTCCTTGCGGGCGTTCGCGCCGAGTCCGAGCCCGGAGACGTGCACCTTGCGGAAGCTGAGGAAGACGGCGTAGCCGATGGGCAGCGCGAAGAAGAGGGCGAAGAGTGCGGTGGCGGGGAAGAGGAAGGCGTACGGGGCCCCCTTGGCCCCGTACGGCTTCCGGCGTGCGGGGCTCGTCACTGGGAAACCCCGAAGCCCTGCTTCTTCATGTCGGCGACCGTGGCGTCCTGCATCGTCTTCAGGGCGGCGGCGAAGTCCGACTTGTTCTTGGCGGCGGAGCCGAACGCGTCGTTGAACGACGTGTAGGCGACGTTCACGTTCGGGCCCCATGCCGAGGGCGCCGTGGTCTTCGCGATGTCGGCGGCCTTGGTGTAGAAGTCGGCCTGGTTCGAGAAGTAGTCCGGCGGGTTGGAGAAGGCGCCGCTGAGCTGTGCGGACGTGGAGGCCGGGTAGATGCCGCCGTCCTTGGCCAGCGCGTTGAGGGCGTCGTGGTCGGTGTTCAGCCAGGCGGCGAACTTCGCTGCCGCCTCCTTGTGCGCGGAGTCGGTGGTCACGGCCGTGGAGGAACCGCCCCAGCTGCCGGTCACGTCCTCGGTCGCCGACCACTGCGGCAGCGGCGCCATCGCCCACTTGCCCTTCGTGTCGGGCGCGGCCGTGGTCAGCGTGCCCGGCGCCCACACGGCGCTCACCCAGGCGAGCTGCTTGCCGGTGTCGAGCGCCTTGTTCCAGGCCGGGGTGTACATCGGCTGGTTGTCGATGACGCCTTCCTTGACCAGCCCGCCCCAGAACGTGGCGACCTTCTGGGTGGCCGTGTCGTCGATGGCGACCTTCCACGTGCCGCCGGAGGCGGTCCACCACTTGGCGCCGGCCTGCTGGGCGAGACCGGCGAAGAGGCCGGAGTCGTTGGCGGAGAAGGTGGTCAGGTCCTTGTCCGGTGCCTTCTTCTTCAACTGGCGGGCGGTCTGAGCGAACTGCTCCCAGGTGGTGGGGACCGTCAGGCCGTACTTCTTGAACAGGTCCGCGCGGTAGTAGAACATCATCGGCCCTATGTCCTGCGGGACGGCGTAGACGGCGTTCGTGCCGAGCGTGGTCTGCTGCCAGACGCCGTCGGCGAACTTGCCCTTGATGCCACCGACCTGCTGGGAGATGTCGGCCAGCGCGTCATTGCTGACCAGTGTCGGCAGCGCCTGGTACTCGGCCTGCACCAGGTCCGGGGCCTTCTTCGCCTTGTGCGCGGTGAGGATCTTGGTGACCAGCGTGTCGCCGGACGCCTGCTTCTTCACCGTGACCGTGATCTGGTCCTTCTTCCCCGGCCCCTTGTTCCACAGGTCGACGACCTTGTCCATGCCGGGCGTCCAGGTCCAGTACGTCAGCGAGACCGGACCGGACTCGGACTTGCTGTCGTCCCCGGAGCCGCAGGCGGCGAGGGTGGTCGCGCCGAGCGCGACGGCGAGGGCGGTTGTCACGAGGCGACGACGCTTCGTGTGCGGCATGGTTTCTCCCCTGACCTGGGTCCCCGCCTCCTGCGGGGACCTGCCATGCAGATGTGCACGTTCACATGAACTGGGCCCCCACCTGTCGCGAGTCCCTGCCATGCTTCTGTGAGCGTTCACAGTAGAGAAACATCCTGGACACTTGTCAATGGTTGTTGCTGTGCGGTTATGTTGGCCTCGCACCGCCACCGTTGTGTGTGCACGTTCCCAAATGATCGATTCAACGGGAGACACCCATGCCGGACACCAGCCCCAGGGGCCTCACCAGGCTCGCCTTCGGTGGCGACTACAACCCCGAGCAGTGGCCGGAAAGCGTCTGGCAGGAGGACGTCCGGCTGATGCGGGAGGCCGGCGTCACGATGGTGAGCGTCGGGATCTTCTCCTGGGCCCTGTTGGAACCG
Organism: Streptomyces sp. NPDC025793; assembly: GCF_055558375.1. Taxonomy (NCBI): domain Bacteria; kingdom Bacillati; phylum Actinomycetota; class Actinomycetes; order Kitasatosporales; family Streptomycetaceae; genus Streptomyces; species Streptomyces sp. NPDC025793. The sequence goes on from NZ_JBVHMR010000013.1 coordinate 66,261, forward strand.
GCCCCGGGGGAGTACGACTTCGGCTGGCTCGACCGGGTGATCGGCCTGCTCCACGAGAACGGCATCCGGGTCGACCTCGGCACGCCGACCGTCGCCCCGCCCGCCTGGTTCTACCGCGCGCACCCCGAGGCCCTGCCGGTGACCGCCGACGGCACGCGATACGAGTTCGGCTCCCGCGGCGCGATCTGCCACAGCAACGCCGACTACCGGGCCGCCGCCAGGGCGATCACCGTGAAACTCGCCGAACGCTACGGCGACCACCCCGCACTCGCCCTGTGGCACGTCCACAACGAGTACGGCGTCCCCGTCTCCGCCTGCTACTGCGACTCCTGCGCCGCACACTTCCGCCGCTGGCTCGCCCGGACCCACGGCACCGTCGAAGCCGTCAACGAGGCCTGGGGGACGGCCTTCTGGGGCCAGCACTACACGGGCTTCGAGCAGATCAACCCGCCCCGGGCCACCCCGACCGTCGGCAACCCGGGCCAGGCCCTGGACTACAAGCGGTTCGCCGACGCGACCATCCGCGAGAACTTCACCGCCGAACGCGACATCCTGCACCGCCTGTCACCAGGTGTCCCGGTCACCACGAACTTCATGACCGCGCTCAGCCAGTGCGACTCGATCGACTACTGGGCCTGGGGCCGCGAGGTCGACCTCGTCACCAACGACCACTACCTGATCACCGACGGGCGCCGCACCCACGTCAACCTCGCGATGGCCGCCGACCTCACCCGGTCCGTGGCCGGCGGCGCCCCCTGGCTGCTCCTCGAACACTCCACCTCGGGCGTCAACTGGCAGCCCCGCAACCCCGCGAAGGCCCCCGGCCAGATGGCCCGCAACTCGCTCGCCCACGTGGCCCGCGGCTCCGAGGGCGCGATGTTCTTCCAGTGGCGCCAGTCCCGGCGCGGCGCCGAGAAGTTCCACTCGTCGATGCTGCCGCACGGCGGCACCGACACCCGGGTGTGGCGCGAGGTGGTCGAACTCGGCGCGTCCGTCGACTCGTTGAGCACGATCCGCGGCACCCACACCGAGGCCGACGTCGCCATGCTGTGGGACTGGCAGTCGTGGTGGGCGCAGAACCTCTCCTGGCGCCCCAGCGAGGACCACGACCCGCGCGAACGCGCCGAGTCCTTCTACGAGGCCCTCTACGACCGCCACCTCACGGTCGACTTCGCCCACCCGGAAGCCGACTTGTCGGCCTATCCCCTTGTCGTCGTACCGGCCCTCTACCTGATGACGGAGGCGGCCGGGAACAACGTCCGGGAGTACGTCGAGAACGGCGGCACGCTCGTGGTGTCGTACTTCTCCGGCATCGTCGACGAGTACGACGCCGTGCACAAGGGCGCCTACCCGGGCGCGCTGCGCGACGTCCTCGGCCTGACGGTGGAGGAGTTCTCGCCGCTGCTCAAGGACGAGCGGGTGCGGCTGGCCGGACCCGACGGCTCCGAGCTGACCGGGGACGTGTGGACGGAGTTCGTCGTGCCGCGCGGCGCCGAGACCGTGTGGACCTACGCCGACGGGCTCACCGCCGGCCGTCCCGCCGTCACCCGGCACCGGCTCGGCGACGGCACCGCCTGGTACGTCTCCACCCGCCTCGACGCCCATGGCCTGGACGCGCTGATCGGCTGGGCCGCCGACGACGCCCGGCTCGCGCCGCGCGCAGACCTGCCCCGGGACGTCGAAGTGGTGCGCCGCAGCGGCGCGCCGGGCACGTACCTCTTCGCGATCAACCACACCGCCGGCGACACCAAGGTGCCGCTGGAGTCACCCGGCACCGAGCTGCTGACGGGCGAACGCGCCGTGGGCCGCCTCCCGGTCCCGGCAGGGGCCGTACGGGTCGTACGACTCGACGGCTGAGCAGGCTCCCCTCCGCCCGCGTGTGCCACGAGAGCCGCGGGCGGAGGGGTTCTCCTCCAGCCCCGCTGGAGGACACCCCTCCCCAGTCACGTCGAAGGGACGACGGACGATGAAGTTCCATCCCGGACGCACCACCAGGGCCCTGCTGCTGCCGCTCACGGCCGGGCTCGCCCTCACCTTCCTGCCCGCGCAGGTCGCCCACGCCGCGAGCACGCTGACCAACGGCGGCTTCGAGGCCGACGGCACCGGCACGGCCGCACCCACCGGCTGGTCCGAGTACGGCGACACCGGTGCCTCGTACACCGAGTCCGGCGGCCACAGCGGCAGTTACCGCCTCACCCAGTACGCGGCGTCCGCCTACAAGGTGGAGACGTACCAGTACTTGTCGGGCCTGACCAACGGCGACTACACGTTGACCGCCTGGGTCCGCTCCAGTGGCGGGCAGAACGCCGCGTACATAGCGCTCAAGAATTGCGGGAGTGCCGAACAGCGCACCGATCTGCCCATCTCGTCCAGTGGGTGGATCCGTATCGTCACGCCGATCAAGGTGACGAACAGTCAGTGCACCATCAGCATCAACAGTGACGCGAATGCCGGCAACTGGATCAATGTTGACGATCTGACCTTCGCATCCGGCACCACCGGCACGTCCATCCACGGCGCCGACATCTCCTCTCTCGCCAAGAGCGAGGCCAAGGCCGGTGTCTACAAGACGAGTTCGGGCGCCACGGGCGACGCCCTGGCCATCCTGAAGTCGTACGGCATGAACTACGCCCGCCTGAAGGTCTGGGTGAACCCGGCGGACGGCTTCAACGACAAGGCACACGTCCTCGCGATGGCCAAGCGCATCAAGGCGCAGGGCATGAAGCTCCTTGTCGACTTCCACTACTCGGACACCTGGGCGGACCCCGGAGCCCAGACCAAGCCGGCCGCGTGGACGGGCCATACATACAGTCAACTCAAGACGGACGTGTACAACCACACGTACGACGTCTTGAACGCGTTGAAGGCTCAAGGCACCACCGCCGACATGGTCCAGATCGGCAATGAGATCAATGGCGGCATCCTGTGGTCCGAGGGCTCCACGTCTAACTGGGGCCAGCTGGCCGGTCTGCTCAACTCGGGCTACGACGCGGCCAAGGCGGTCGACTCGTCCACAGTCGTCGCGCTGCATCTGGCCAAGGGCGGTGACAAGTCCGGCACGGAGTGGTGGTTCGACAACGCGGTCGCGAACGGCGTGAAGTTCGACGCGATCGGCCTGTCGTACTACGGCTACTGGCACGGCCCGCTCTCCGACTTCCAGACCACCCTGGACGACGCGGCCTCCCGCTACGGCAAGCCCGTCTTCGTCGCCGAGACCGCCTACCCCTTCACACTGGCCAACAACGACGCGCTGGAGAACCAGATCGACACCACCGCCAAACTGGTCTCCGGCTACCCGGCGACCGTGGCCGGCCAGACCAAGTGGATGAACGACGTGGCGAGCATCGTGGAAGCCGTCCCGAACGGCCGGGGCCTCGGCGTCTTCTACTGGGAGGCCACCTGGACCGCCGTCACCGGCAACGGCTGGGACCCGACCGACGCCACCTCCGGCAACGGCTGGGAGAACCAGGCCCTGTTCGGCTACGACGACAAGGCGCTCTCCTCCATGACGTGGTTCAGTCACCGCTGAACCACCCCAGCAGGGGGCCCGGCCGTAAGGGGTGGCCGGGCCCCCGTCGTCGTACACGGCCCGGGCCCGTTACTCCTCGGCCGCATGCCCGTCCCGTACCGGACAACGGCCGTCGAGTGCCGCACACGACGGCGTCGCCCGGGCCACAGTGGGAACACTGCGTACGAGGAGGCGGCGACGGAGGGCGGACGGATGACGGGAGCACCCTCGGGCCGGATACGGCGCACCATCCTGGAGTGGCTCAAGGACCCGGCGGCCCACTTCCCGGCCCGCGGGCGCGGCGACCTCGCCGAGACCGGTGTCACCGCGCGGGCCGTCGCCGTCAAGCTGGGCGTCCCGCCCCGCACGGCCCGCGCCCACCTCGACTTCCTCACCCGCCTCGGCCTGCTGCGCACCCGCCGCGTGCGCTGCCGCGTCTGCTACCGGCGCGACGAGATCCGCATCGCCGAGGTCGCCCGCGTCTTCGAGAAGGGCTGGTGAGGCCCGACCCCGGGAACGGATCCGTGTTCCGGCCCCGCCCGACCGGGGTGACAGGTAAGAGTTCATTGTGAACTTGCCCATGATGATCGCGGAGGTCGTGGTCGGTGCGCTTCCGGGCCACCTCGCGGACCGCGCCGTACGGGCCCGCCACGACTCGGTCGACCCCTGGGGTGCGTTCGCCGTGAACATCTCCGGGAGCCTGGACCCCGGGACGTTCGCAGGTGTCGTGTCCATCAGGGCCACAGGCTCTCACCTGCAATGTCTCCTGGATGCCGGGCTGTGCGGGGCGCCGGCGCCGTACTCCGCCTTCTCCTGCGAGACCCTGCGGCCGACCGAGGTCGGCCCGGGGCTCTGCGCTGCTGTCGGCGTCGTCGCGAGCATGGCGGCCGGGCTCGCTGCGGGCGCTCGCGGGGTTCGCCCTCGCCGGTGCGTTGTTTGCCTGGCTCTTGCCCTACGGTCGGGCATAGTAAGACTGTCTACAGCACTGTCGACCAGCCGTTCCTCCTCTTCCCCAGAACTGGATCCCATGAGCGCCATCTCCGTCGGTCAGGCCGTCGTCCTCGGAGTCGTCGAGGGGGTGACCGAGTTCCTCCCGGTGTCCTCCACCGGTCACCTGAAGATCACCGAGGGGCTCATGAACATCCCCGTCGACGACAAGTCCGTGGTCGGCTTCTCCGCCGTCATCCAGGTCGGCGCCATCGCCGCCGTGCTCGTGTACTTCTTCAAGGACATCAAGCGCATCGTCTCCGCCTGGTTCCGCGGTCTGACCAACCGCGAGGAGCGCTACCACCACGACTACAAGTTCGCCTGGTGGGTGATCGCCGCCACCATCCCGATCGTCATCGTGGGTCTGGCCGCCAAGCCGCTGATCGACGGCGCCCTCGGCTCGCTGTGGGTGGTGGCCGGCTCGCTGATCGTGGGCTCCGGTGTGATGTGGGCAGCCGACCAGATGGGACGGCACAAGCGCGGCGAGGACGACACCTCGTTCAAGGACGCCATGTGGGTCGGCTGCTCCCAGATCCTCGCCCTGCTCTTCCCCGGCTTCTCCCGCTCCGGCGCCACCATGTCCACCGCGCTCATCCTGGACCTCGACCGCGTGGCCGCCACCCGGCTGTCGTTCTTCCTCGGCATCCCGGCCCTGACCGGCGCAGGCATCTACGAGCTGAAGGACGCCCTCGGCGCCGGTGTGGGCGCGGCCCCGCTGGCCGTCGGCACCCTCGTGTCCTTCGTCGTCGCCTACGCCTCCATCGCGTGGCTGCTGAAGTTCGTCGCCAAGCACTCCTTCAACGCGTTCGTGATCTACCGGATCGTGATCGGCGTGGGCCTGCTCGGCCTGCTCGCCACGGGCGTGCTCAGCGCCTGACCGAAGACCGTTGATCACCCACGGGGTGGGGGGGGGGGGTGTGTGTGGAGTGCTCACCCGCCGCGGTTTAGTAAAAGAAGTAGTTTTTTTGTTTGAGGGGGCCGCCCCCAGAAGAGACCAAACTACGGGTC
>NZ_JBVHMR010000013.1:71773-269648 GCF_055558375.1 Streptomyces sp. NPDC025793
CGGTTGTTTTTTCTCCTTTTTCTTGTGCGGGGGGGGCGTGCGGGGCGTGGTCCCCGGGGGCTGCCACACCGACTCCCCTAACACGTTTAACACCCGCGGGGTGCGGTTGGCATTTTAGCGCGACCCCGCACCCCGTGAATGTTTCCTTACCGGATGTCTTGACAGTATCTGCGGGCAACCCGCAGGATCGTCACTCGTGAACCTGTCAGACAGCCAGACAGGTGGTCAAAGCCCCCGGCGCGTGAGCGCCATGGAAGCTGTACTCGGCCACCTCCGCGGCGCCATCGAACGCGGCGACTACGCCATCGGCGACAAGCTCCCCTCCGAGGCCGAGCTGTGCCGCACCCTCGAGGTGTCGCGGCCCGTGCTGCGTGAGGCGCTGCGGGCCCTGCAGACGATGGGCCTCACGGTCTCCCGGACCGGCAAGGGCACCTTCGTCGTCGCGAACGCCGTCGAGGACCCCACCTTCGGCGACTACGCGGCCAGCGACCTGCTGGAGGTGCGCCGGCACATCGAGATCCCGGTCGCCGGGTACGCGGCCCTGCGCCGCACGCCCGAGAACCTGGACCACTTGGCGCACCTGCTCGACCGCATGGAGCGGGAGACGGACACCACCGCGTGGGTCGCGATGGACACCCTCTTCCACCTCGCCGTGGCCGAGGCTGCGCAGAACCCGGTCTTCCGCCGGGTCATCGAGGAGATCCGCGACGCACTGGCGCGTCAGTCGGCCTTCCTCAATGAGCTGGGCGGCCGCCGCGAGCAGTCCAACCGCGAGCACCGGGAGATCGTCGAAGCGCTGATCGACGGTTCCGAACCCGACGCGGTGGAGGCGATGAGCCACCACCTGGACCGCGTCGAGACGACCCTCACCGACATCGTGCGTCCCCAGCGGACGGACGACCTCCCCACGGAAGGCGGACCCGAGGCGTGAGCGAGCAGCACCTCAAAGACGAGACGCGCCCCTCGTCCGGCCATGTCGACGCCGGAGACGCCGGCTACAGCAAAGGCCTGAAGCACCGGCACGTCAACATGATCGCCATCGGCGGAGCCATCGGCACCGGCCTCTTCCTCGGCGCGGGCGGCAGGCTCGCCGACGCCGGACCCTCCCTGTTCATCGCGTACGCCGTCTGCGGCGTCTTCGCCTTCCTGGTCGTGCGCGCTCTCGGCGAGCTCGTCCTGTACCGCCCGTCCTCCGGCGCCTTCGTGTCGTACGCCCGGGAGTTCCTCGGGGAGAAGGGCGCGTACACCGCCGGCTGGATGTACTTCCTGAACTGGGCCACCACCGGTATCGCCGACATCACCGCGGTCGCCACGTACACCCACTACTGGGGCATGTTCTCGGACATCCCTCAATGGTTGATCGCATTGATCGCCCTGGCCGTTGTGTTGACCGTCAATCTGATCTCGGTCAAGATCTTCGGCGAACTGGAGTTCTGGTTCGCGATCGTCAAGGTCAGCGCGCTGGTGATCTTCATGTGCATCGGCATCTTCCTGCTGGTCACCCAGCACCCGGTCGACGGCCACCAGCCCGGCCCGTCCCTGATCACCGACAACGGCGGCATCTTCCCCAACGGCCTGCTGCCGATGCTGCTGATCATCCAGGGCGTCGTCTTCGCCTACGCCTCCGTCGAACTGGTCGGCGTGGCCGCCGGCGAGACCGAGAACCCCGAGAAGATCATGCCGAAGGCGATCAACTCGATCATGTGGCGCGTGGGCCTGTTCTACGTCGGCTCCGTCGTCCTGCTCTCGATGCTGCTGCCCTGGAACGTGTACAGGTCCGGCGAGAGCCCCTTCGTGACGGTCCTGTCCCACATCGGCGTCCCGGCGGCCGGCGGCGTGATGAACCTCGTCGTCCTCACCGCTGCCATGTCCTCGCTCAACTCCGGCCTGTACTCCACCGGCCGCATCCTGCGCTCCATGGCCATGAGCGGCTCGGCGCCGAAGTTCACCGCGAAGATGAGCAGCAGCCAGGTCCCGTACGGCGGGATCCTGCTCACCAGCGGTATCTGTGTCCTCGGCGTGGGCCTCAACTACGTCGTCCCCGCCGACGCGTTCGAGATCGTCCTCAACTTCGCGGCGATCGGCATCCTCGCGACCTGGGGCATGATCATGATCTGTCACGCGCTCTTCTGGCGGAAGACCCAGAAGGGCGAGCTGACCCGGCCGCCCTACCGGCTGCCGGGCTCCCCCTGGACCGAGATCGTGACGCTGGCGTTCCTCGTCTCCGTCCTGGTCCTCATGTACGCCGACGGCGGCGCCGGACGCACCACCGTGCTGTGCCTCCCGCTGATCGTCGCAGTGTTGGTCGCGGGCTGGTACGCCATCCGCGGCCGCATAGCGCGCTCGTCCACCGGCGCCGACGCGTGACCCGCGAACCGGCTCGCCCCGACCCACCGATACAGGCAGTGATGTACAGCAGTTCCCCCGCCGACGCACCCGTCGTCCGCGAACCCCTCCACGCTCCCGTCGCCCACCTCGTCCGCGGCGGGGTCGTCGAGGGCATCCACTACGGCTCCGTCGTCGTCCTCGGCGCCGACGGCCGGGTGGAGTTCCAGCTCGGCGACATCGAGGCCGCCTTCTACCCGCGCTCGGCCGTCAAGCCGCTGCAGGCGGTGGCCATGCTGCGGGCCGGGCTGCCGCTCGACGGCGACCTGCTCTCGCTGGCCGCCGCGAGCCACTCCGGCGAGGAGCGCCACCTCGCCGGCACCCGGCGCATCCTCGAACTCGCCGGACTCACCGAGGACGACCTGCGCAACGTCCCCGACATGCCGTTCGACCCGGTCGTCCGGGACGCCTGGGTCCGCGAGGGCCGGCTGCCCTCCCGGCTCGCGCAGAACTGCTCCGGCAAGCACGCGGCCATGCTGTGGACCGCCCGGCTCAACGGCTGGACCCTGGAGGACTACCTCGACCCGGCGCACCCGCTCCAGCAGGCGATCCAGGAGATCGTCGAGGACCTGACCGGCCAGCGCGTCGCCCGCGTCACCGTGGACGGCTGCGGGGCGCCGCTGTTCTCCATCTCCCTGCACGGACTCGCCCGCGCCCTCGCCCGGATCACCTCGGCCGCGCCCGGCACGCCGGAGGCCAAGGTCGCCGACGCGATGCGCGAGCACGCCGAGATGGCCTCCGGCTCCGGCCGTGACGTGGCCGCGCTGATGCGGGCCGTGCCGGGGCTGCTCGCCAAGGACGGCTTCGAGGGCGTGCAGGTCGCCGCGCTGCCCGACGGCCGGGCCATCGCCGTGAAGATCGCCGACGGGGCGAACCGGGCGCGGATCCCGGTCGCCGCGGCGGCCCTCGCGCGCGTGGGCGTCGATCCCGGGCTGCTCACCGAGTTCGCGGGCGAACCGCTGCTCGGCGGCGGGGAGCCGGTGGGGTGCGTGCGTGCTGTCCGCGCACTGGACCCGGTTTCGCAGCCCGCGTGTGTGTAGTCCGCCGTCGCTGAACCCCGATCACCCTCACCCCCTCAGAAACAGAGGACCTGAACCCTCATGACCGCCGCCACCCGCAGCGAGCACGATCTGCTCGGCGACCGTGACGTACCCGCCGACGCCTACTGGGGTGTGCACACCCTTCGGGCCATCGAGAACTTCCCCATCACCGGTACGCCGATCTCCGCGTACCCGCATCTGATCGACGCCCTGGCCGCCGTCAAGGAGGCCGCCGCGCTCGCCAACCAGGAACTGGGGCTGCTGGCGCCCGAGAAGGCCGAGGCGATCGTCGCCGCCTGCCGGGAGATCCGGGCTGGCGCGCTGCACGACCAGTTCGTCGTCGACGTCATCCAGGGCGGCGCCGGCACGTCGACCAACATGAACGCCAACGAGGTCGTGGCGAACCGGGCGCTGGAGCTGCTCGGGCACGAGAAGGGGCAGTACACGTATCTGCACCCCAATGAGGACGTCAACTTTGGGCAGTCAACCAATGACGTCTACCCGACCGCCGTCAAGATAGCGACGGTGTTCGCGGTACGTGGACTGCTCAAGGCCATGGCTGTACTGCAGGACTCGTTCGCCCGTAAGGCCGTCGAGTTCCGTGACGTGCTCAAGATGGGCCGTACACAGTTGCAGGACGCCGTGCCGATGACGCTCGGCCAGGAGTTCTCGGCCTATGCCGTCATGATCGAGGAGGACCGCAGCCGTCTTGCCGAGGCCGTCGAGTTGATCCATGAGATCAACCTCGGCGCCACGGCCATCGGCACGGGACTCAACGCGTCCCCGGGCTACGCCGAGGCCGCCCGCGGGCACCTGTCGGCGATCACCGGGCTGCCGCTGGTCACCGCGGCCAACCTGGTCGAGGCCACCCAGGACTGCGGTGCCTTCGTCCAGATGTCCGGCGTGCTCAAGCGGATCGCGGTCAAGCTGTCCAAGAGCTGCAACGACCTGCGGCTGCTCTCCTCCGGACCGCGCGCGGGCCTCGGCGAGATCAACCTGCCGCCCGTCCAGGCAGGTTCGTCGATCATGCCGGGCAAGGTCAACCCGGTCATCCCCGAGGTGGTCAACCAGGTCGCCTTCGAGGTGATCGGCAACGACGTCGCCATCACGATGGCCGCCGAGGCCGGACAGCTCCAGCTCAACGCCTTCGAGCCGATCATCCTGCACTCGCTGTCCGAGTCGATCACGCATCTCCAGAGCGCCTGCCTGACGCTGGCCGAACGCTGCGTGAACGGCATCACCGCCAACACCGAGCGGCTGCGCGCGAGCGTCGAGAACTCCATCGGCCTGGTCACGGCGCTCAACCCGCACATCGGCTACACGGCGGCGACCGACATCGCCAAGGAGGCCCTCGTCACCGGCCGCGGCGTGGCCGAACTCGTGCTGGAGAAGGGCCTGCTGCCCGCCGAGCGGCTGGCCGATCTGCTGCGCCCCGAGGTTCTCGCGGGCAGCGGAGCACCGGTCGCCTGACCTGCGGCAACGCACGCTCGATTACGCTCCGGGACCGGCCGGGAGGCACAATGGCGATCATGACAACGACGTCGTCCCACACCTTCCTGCCGGTCCTGGAGCGCATCGCCGAGGAGATAGGCCACACCCCCGGCCGCGGCCGTCCCGCCGACTACATCCCGGCTCTCGCCGCCCGCGATCCGCGCAGCTTCGGCATGGCCGTCGCCGAGCTGGACGGCACCGTGTACGGGGTGGGGGAGTGGCGCGAACCGTTCTCCACGCAGTCGATCACCAAGGTCTTCACGCTCGCTCTCGACCTGGCCCGCGAGGGCGACGAACTCTGGGAGCACGTGGGCCGCGAACCCTCCGGCAACCCGTTCAACTCCCTGGTCCAGCTGGAGTACGAGAACGGCATCCCGCGCAATCCCTTCATCAACGCGGGCGCGCTCGTCGTCACCGACCGCCTCCAGACCCGTACCGAGGACGCCGCCGGACAGCTCCTGGACTTCCTGCGCGCCGAGAGCGGCAACCCGGCACTGGACTTCGACCACGAGGTCGCCGCATCCGAGACCGCCTACGGTGACCGCAACGCCGCGCTCGCCCACTTCATGGCCTCCTACGGCAACATCGACAACGATGTGACGGTGCTGCTCGACCAGTACTTCCGGCAGTGCTCCGTCGCCGCCTCCTGCGCCGACCTGGCCCTCGCCACCGGCTTCCTCGCCCGGCACGGCATCCGCGCCGACGGCACCCGGCTGCTCACCCGCAGCCAGGCCAAGCAGGTCAACGCGGTCATGCTGACCTGCGGGACGTACGACGCGGCCGGCGACTTCGCCTACCGCGTGGGCCTGCCCGGCAAGAGCGGAGTGGGCGGCGGCATCATCGCGGTCGTCCCGGGCCGCTGCACGCTGTGCGTGTGGAGCCCCGGCCTGGACGAGCGCGGCAACTCGGTGGCCGGAGTGGCGGCGTTGGACCGCTTCACGACGCTGACTGGTTTGTCGGTGTTCTGAGTGGTTCGGGAGGTTCGGTTCGGGAGATCCGCGCGGGGTGGGGCACCGTTCCTCACACGCCGGACACGTCCGGGCCGCCCTCCGGTGGTGGGACCGTAGTCTTCCGGCCACCCGACGTCGACACGCTGACTCGGTGTTGGCCATGGTATTCCCCGTCGATCTCCGCCGCTGTCAGCTGCTCGGGCTGGCTGGTACCGCCTTCCTCGCGTTGGGCGGTGAGACCGCCGGTGCGCTGCCCGTGCAGGATCTGCTGGCCCCCGCCTCGGCGCAGGCGGCGCTCGGGCTGGTCGGCGTGTACTTCGGTGTCGTCCTGCTGATAGCGGCCTGGGTGCTGCTCGGCCGCCTGGTGCGCGGACCCCGGCCGCCCAGCCCGCGCGCCCTGCTGCTCGTCCTGGCGGTCTGGACGGCCCCGCTGCTGCTCGCGCCGCCGCTGTTCAGCCGGGACGTCTACAGCTATCTCGCGCAGGGCGCCATGGTCGACGCCCACATGGACGTCTACGCCCATGGCCCGGCGCAGCTCGGCGGCCCGCTCGCCGACGAGGTCGCGCCCATGTGGCAGCACACCGGCGCCCCCTACGGCCCCGCCTTCCTGGGGCTGGCCTCCGCGCTGTCCGGGCTGACCCGCGGCGAACTGCCCGCGGGCCTGCTCGGCATGCGCCTGGTCGCACTGCTCGGCGTGGCGCTCATGGCGCTCGCGCTGCCCCGGCTCGCCCGGCACAGCGGCGCCGACCCGGCCGCCGCCCTCTGGCTCGGTGCCCTCAACCCGCTGGTCCTGCTGCACCTGGTGGCGGGCGCCCACAACGACGCCCTGATGCTCGGTCTGCTGGGGCTCGGCCTGGTCGCCGCGCGCGGCCGCCGGCCGGCCGCCGGGGTCCTCGCGGCCACCCTCGTCACACTGGCCGCCCTGGTCAAGGCGCCGGCGGCGCTCGGCCTGCTCGCGGTGCTCGCGCTCCAGCTCCGCTCCGGCCGCCGCCCGCTGCCCGCCGTCCTGACCACGGCCGGTGCCGCCGCCGCGACGACGGTCGCCGCCACGGCCGTCGCCGGCACCGGCTACGGCTGGATCGGCGCGCTGGCCACCCCGGTCTCCCCGCAGAACTGGGCCCTGACGAGCCTGCTCGGCCGGGCCACCGGCGCCCTGCTCCACCACCTCGGCAGCGGTCTGGCCCCGCTCGCCGTCCCGGCCTGGCACCTGCTGGGCCTCGCGGTCACCGCCGTGGTAGTGGCGCTGATATGGCTCCGGCTGCGCCTGAAGCCCGTGTACGCGCTCGGTCTGAGCCTGCTGACCGTCGCCGTCTTCGGCCCGGCGATCCGCCCCTGGTACCTGCTGTGGGGGCTGTTCCTCATCGCCGCCGCCGCGCCCGAGACCTCGGTACGGCACCGGGTCGCCGCCCTGGCCGGCGTGCTCGCTCTCGCCGTCCTGCCCAGCGGCGGCCCCGCGGACCTGGGGCAGCTGGTGCTCGCCGTCTCCGGCGGGGTCCTCGGCGTCGTCGTGCTGTGGCAGGCCCACCAGGCGGCGCAGGCCCCGGCCCCGGGACGTACCGCATGAGCGCGCTGACCGGTCCGATCGGGCCGCGTACCCGCGGGGGCCGGCTGCTCCTGGTCCTCGCCACCGCCGCGGCGGTCACCGTCTTCACCGCGACCGTGCCGCTGCTGCGCGACTTCTTCGACCTGCGCGTCTACTACGGCACCGTGCACACCTGGGTCCGCCACGGCGGCCGCATCTACGACTACCACGTGCCCGGCACCGCGTACGGCTTCACCTATCCGCCGTTCGCCGCCCTCACCATGCTGCCGCTGGCCCCGCTGGGCCGGACCACCGCGATCATGCTGTCGCTCCTGATCAACCTGACCGCGCTGGCGGCGGTCCTGCGGATCCTCGCCGGTGCCGGCTGGCGACGCCACGGCTGGTACCGCTGGGCGCTGCTGCTCTGTCTGCTCGCGCTGTTCGAGCCGCTGCGGGACACCTTCAGCTTCGGCCAGGTGAACCTGGTGCTCCTCGCCCTCGTCCTCGCCGACTGCTGGCTGCTGGCCACCGGCCGGGGGCGCTGGGCCGGTGCCGGGATCGGGCTGGCCGCCGCCGTGAAGCTGACGCCCGCCCTGTTCATCGGCCTGCTGCTGCTCGCCGGGCGCCGCCGCGCGGCAGCTGTCGCGACAGCCGTCGCCGCCGCGGCGACCGCGCTCGCGGCCTGGGCCGACCCGCGGGCGTCCCACTACTACTGGACCGAGGCCCTGTGGGACACCAGCCGGGTGGGGCGGCTCGACTACGTGTCGAACCAGTCGCTCCAGGGCGTGCTGGCCCGCCTCGGCGAGACCGGCCGCCCGCTGTGGGCGACGCTCGTCCTGCTGACGCTGTGCGTGTGGGCCTGGCGGACCCGGCGGGCGGTGACGGCCGGCGACTGGACGGCGGCCTTCGCGCTCACCGGGGCCGCGGCCTGCCTGGTCAGCCCGATCACCTGGGTGCACCACCTGGTGTGGCTGCTGCCGTCCTTCGCCGTGCTGGTCCGTACAGGGCGCCCGCGGATCGCGGGCGCCCTGTACGCGGTGCTGTGCACGAGCGTGGTGTGGCTCTGGTACGACGGTGCCTCGGGCGTCGGCGGCTTCCTCGGCAGCAACGCCTACACGTGGATCACGCTGGGTCTGCTGCTCGGGTTGCCGACGGGTCAGCGGCGCGCGGCCTTGTTCCTGGCCCGCCGCTGCAGCGCCAGGGTCAAGGCGCCCGCGCCGAGCCCGGAGAGCCCCGCGATGACCGCCGTGCGCGGCCAGTCCACGCCGTCGCCCGGTGCCTGCGACGCGGCGGCGGCCACCGGTGCGGCCGGGGGCTTGGCCGGGCGGGACCTGGCACGCAACCCGTCCAGCGAGCCGACCGGATCCACCCGCCCGGCCGCGTCGAAGCCCCAGTCCAGCAGTTCGCGGGCCTCGTCGTACACCGTGAAGCCGCCGCCCTGAGGGTTCATCACGGTGACGACGAGCGTGCGTCCGCCCCGGTCGGCCGCGGCCACCAGGGTGTTGCCCGCGTTGCTGGTGTAGCCGTTCTTGATGCCGATCAGGCCCCGGTACGGCTGCACGCCGTTCGCGCCGGTCAGCAGGCGGTTGGTGTTCTGGATCCCGAACGACCAGCCGTCGGCGGGGAACGTGGCCTGGGCGGTGGAGCAGTAGCGGGCGAAGTCGGGGTTGCGCAGCCCCTCCCGGCCGAAGACCGCGAGGTCGTACGCCGAGGACACCTGGCCGTCCGCGTCGTAGCCGTCCGGGGAGACGACATGGGTGTCCAGGGCGCCGAGCGAGCGGGCCTTGGCCTGCATCCGCGTGGCCGTGGCGTCCCAGCCGCCGGCCATCGAGGCGAGCACGTGGACGGCGTCGTTGCCGGAGCGGAGGAAGACTCCGCGCCACAGGTCGGCCACCTGGTAGGTCTGGCCCTCCTTGATGCCGACCATGCTGCTGCCCGCGCCGATGCCCGCCAGGTCCTCGTTCCGCACGGTGTGCCGCATCCCGCTCGGCAGTGTCGGCAGCACCGTGAGGGCGAACAGCGTCTTCAGCGTGCTGGCGGGCGGCAGTCTGCGGTGGGCGCCGCTCGCGGCCAGCACGTCCCCGGTGCGGGCGTCGGCCACCACCCAGGACAGCGCCGACACGTTCGGCACCTCGGGCGCGTCGCGGTGCGGCCGGACCTGTGTGCCGGAGCCGTAGAGCAGGGACGGTCCGGGCGTCCTCGCCCGCGGGCCGGCCGGGGCCGGCTCCCCGGGGGACGGGACGGGGGCCGCGGCATGGTGCCGGGCGGAGGCCGCGGCCGGTGTGAGCGTCAGGACCCCCGCCACGCACAGGGCACAGGCCGTGACGGCCGCCCGTTGAGAAAGTCCGTTGAACATACAGATCAACGTACGAATGGGGCTGCCGCTCCTCGCGCGCTGCGGTCCGTTCGGCCCATGCGAGCAACCCGGACGAGGCATCCCGGGGCGGGTTCAGCCGACGGGCAGGGTGGGCCGGATCTGCCGCAGGAACGCGGCGTTGTCCGGTGTGGCGCGCATCCGCTCCAGCAGGGTCTCCAGGCCGGACGGACCGCCCTCGCGACCGCGCAGCACCCGGCGCAGACCGTGCGTGGCCGTCAACTCGGCCGGGGTGAGCAGGAGTTCCTCGCGGCGGGTGCCGGTCGCGTCGATGTCGACGGCGGGAAAGTGGCGGCGGGCGGCCGCCTCCCGGTCGAGCCGCAGCTCCATGTTGCCGGTGCTCTTCAGCTCCTCGAAGTAGTACTGGTCGGCACGTGAGCCGGTGTCCACCAGCACGGTGGCGAGGATGGTGAGCGAGCCGCCCTCCTCGGCCTGGCGGGCGGCGCCGAAGAACCGCTTCGGACCGAGCAGCGCGCCCGCGTCGACACCGCCGCTCAGGGTGCGCCCGCCGGCGGCGGACGCGTTGTTGTGGGCCCGGCACAGCCGGGTGAGCGAGTCCAGCAGGACGACGACGTCCTCACCGGTCTCGACCAGGCGCTTGGCCCGCTCGACGAGCAGCTCGGCGAGCGCGATGTGCTCCCTGGGGCTCCGGTCGAACGTGGAGGCGTACACCTCGCCGCGCACCGAGCGGCGCATCTCGGTGACCTCCTCGGGCCGCTCGTCCAGCAGCAGGACCATCAGCCGGCACTCCGGGTGGTTGCCGGCCACGGCCGCGGCGAGCTGCTGGAGCAGCACCGTCTTGCCGGTCTTCGGCGGGGCCACGACGAGTCCCCGCTGGCCCTTGCCGACCGGCGCGAGGAGATCGGTGACGCGGCCGGCCAGCCCGGACGCGGGGTGTTCGAGGCGGATGCGGTCGTGCGGGTGGAGCGGGGTGAGGTCGCGGAAACGGCGCCGCTCGCGCACGTCCGCCGGGGCACGGCCCTCGACGCGCGAGACCTCGGTCAGCGCCCGCTTCTCGCCCCGGACGCCCTCGACGAGGTCGCCCTTGCGCAGCCCGTGGCGGCGGATCAGGGCCGCCGGGACCTGGGGGTCGGCGGGGGTGGCCAGAAGGTTCACGGGCCGCAGGTGCCCCTTCCCCTGCGCGTCGATGTCGAGGACACCGGTGACGAGCCGGGCGGCCGCGGCCTGCGCGGCCGCGGGAGGGTGTTCGAGTGTGGTGGTCATGGTGCGGAGTCCTTTCGCGGACGGAAGAGAAAGCGTGGGAACGGGGAGAGGCCGCGAACGGGAGGCGCGTACGGCGAGTACGGCATGCCTCCGGGCGGCGGGAACGGCACCTCGGGTACGGCGGAAACGCCCTCGTCACGAGGTGGTGCTGAGAGGAAGCCCGGGCCGGTCGAACGCCATGGCCGAGGGGCTCGCGGAGAAGTGCGCGACATCGGTGTCCGTACGACGGGACACGCACACGCGCTGATCGCACTATACCCGTGCGTCCGCTTCGGTCAACATGATGGCGTCCGCGTTCATTCCCGGCCCGCCCGACCGTCAGGAGAATCCGTGGAGACCCCTCCCGCCCGGCCCCCGCACCGTCTGGACCCCTCCGGCGGCTGCCCGCACGCCGTCAACGCGCGGCTGCTGGCCGACGGAGCCGTGGCCCCGGTCGAACTGCCCGGCGGCATCGAGGGGATGGCCGTGCTCGGGCACGAGGCGCTGAAGGAGTTCCTCCAGCACCCCGAAGTCGCCAAGGACGCACGGTACTTCACAGCCCTGCGGGAGGGCCGGATCGGCCCCGGCTGGCCGATGCTGACCTTCGCGACCGTGCGGGGCATGACCACCGCGGACGGCGACGACCACCGCCGCCTGCGGTCCCTGGTCAGCCGGGCCTTCACGCCACGCAGGGTTGCCGAACTCCGGCCCCGCATCGAGGAGTTGACCGAACTCCTGATCGACGATCTCGCCCGCGCCGCCGACGCCGGTGACGGTGTCGCCGATCTGCGGCGGCACTTCGCCCTGCCGCTGCCGATGGCAGTCATCAGCGAACTCCTGGGCGTGGACGCCGAGTTCCGCGACCGGCTGCACCACCTCAGCAGCCAGGTCGTCGACACCGACATCACACCCGCCCGGGCCATCGCCGCCAACCGCGAACTCGTCGCCGTACTGGACCGGATCGCGGCGGCGAAGGCGGCACACCCGGGCGACGACCTCACCAGCGCGCTCCTCGCCGCCCGCGACGAGGGCGGCGACCGGCTCAGTGACCAAGAGCTGATCGGCACCCTCGTCCTGATGATCGTCGCCGGACACGAGACCACCCTCAACCTCGTCACCAACGCCGTACGCGCCCTGTGCGCCCATCGCGACCAGCTCGACCTCGTGCGCGCGGGCAGGGCGCGCTGGGCGGACGCGGTGGAGGAGACGCTGCGCTGGGACGCGCCGGTCAGCTACTTCCCGTTCCGCTATCCGGTGCGGGACCTCACCGTCGACGGCACCCGCATCCCCGCGGGCACCCCCGTCCTCGCCGGCTACTCCGCCGCCGGCCGCGACCCGGCCGCGCACGGTCCCGACGCCGACCGCTTCGACGTCACCCGCCCCGCCCGGACCGACGCCGTGCGCCATCTCTCCCTCGGGCACGGCGCGCACTACTGCCTCGGCGCGCCGCTGGCCCGGCTGGAGGCCGCGATCGCGCTGGAGCGGCTGTTCACCCGCTTCCCCGGCCTCGAAGTCGCCGCGGCCGAAGCCGATCTGCTGCCGCACTCCGGCTTCGTGGGCAACAGCGTGCGCACCCTGCCCGTCCGGCTCGCCGCCGCCGACGCCCGAGGGTGACCTCTACAACGGCGTGCGCACGGGCGGGAACATGGTCCCGACCTTCGAGGATGCGACCGCCGTGGGCGTGCTCACGCCGACCGTGCCTCCGCCTCCGCCTCCTTCACGATCCGGTCGAACCGCGCCCCCATGGCCTCCGCGAGGGCATGGGCGCCGGACAGCGGGCGGACCATGACCATGAAGTCGTCGATCAGACCGTCCTCGTTCACGTGGATGAAGTCGCAGCCGGTCAGCTCGCGGTCGCCCACCCGGGCCCTGAAGACCAGCGCGTGGTCGGCACCGTCCGGGGCGCCGATCTCGCGGACGTACCGGAAGTCCTCGAAGACCTGGGTGACCGTGCGCAGGATCGCCGCGGTGATCGCCTTGCCCGGGTACGGCTTGAAGACGACCGGGCTGCTGAAGACGACGTCCTCGGCCAGCAACGCCACGGCGGCGTCGATGTCCCCGGCCTCCACCGCCTCGCGGAACGCGCGCATCGGATCACCTCGCATAATCAATTAATTGAATAGATGCGGATGATATTAATCAACGACTGCTAGCCTGTCCACATGCCGCTCAAGTACGCCGTCCTGGCCGCCCTGCCGGAGGGCGAGGCCTCGGGCTCCGAGCTGTCGAAGGTGTTCGACGTCTCGCTCGCGAACTTCTGGCCCGCCACCCCGCAGCAGCTCCACCGGGAACTGGAGCGCCTCGCGCAGGACGGTCTCGTCGAGGCCCGCACCGTGCAGCAGGAACAGCGACCCAGCAAAGGGATGTTCACGCTCACGTCGACCGGCCGGGCCGAGCTGAGCGCGTTCGCCGCCGAGCCTCCGAAGCGGCCCACGGCCGTCCGCGACGAGCTCCTCATCACGATCCAGGCCATGGACGGCGGCGACCCCGAGGTCACCCGGGCGCTGATCGAGGAGCGCAGGGGCTGGGCGCGCGGAAAGCTCGACCGCTACCGGCGGGTGCGCGAGCGCCTGCTGACGGGCGTGGCGAGGAGGAGTACCTGCGCACCGCCGAGCGCGGCGGGCCGTACCTCACCCTCATGGCCGGAATCTCCTTCGAGGAGGAGAACCTGCGCTGGTGCGAGCGGGCCCTCGCGGTCCTCGCACGGCGGGTGAGCCTAGGCTGAGACGATGTTCGGTCCCGAAGGCCCCACCCTGCGCGAACTCGCGGTCCAGGCACTGTCGTCCGTCGAGCGGGGCTACGACCTGCTCGCCCCGAAGTTCGACCACACCCCCTTCCGGACACCGGACGCGGTGCTGGAGTCCGTCGCGACGGCGCTCGCCCCGCTCGGCCCGTTCGCGGACGGGCTCGACCTGTGCTGCGGCACGGGTGCGGGCGTGGAGGCGCTGACCGGACTGTGCGACCGGAGCGTCACCGGCGTCGACTTCAGCGCGGGCATGCTGGACGTGGCCCGGCACCGGGTACGGCCGCCCGCCGGCGGGCCCGGGGTCGCCTGGGTGCGCGGCGACGCCCGTGCCCTGCCGTTCGCGGCCGCCTTCGATCTCGTGGTCTCCTTCGGCGCGTTCGGCCACTTCCTGCCGAGCGAGCTGCCGGGGCTGTTCGCCCGGGTCCACGCGGCCCTGCGGCCCGGCGGCCGGTTCGCCTTCCCGGTGCCCGCCCCGCCCCGCCCGACGCGCTCCGGCTACTGGGCGCTGCTCGGCTTCGACACGGTGATGCGGGTGCGCAACGCCCTGTGGCGGCCGCCGTTCGTCATGTACTACCGGTCCTTCCGACTCGGCGACGTCCTACGGGAGTTGGGGGAGGCCGACTTCGTGACCGAACTGTGGGCCCTGCCGGAGTTCGGGCGTCGCGGCGACGGCGGCCCGCGGGTCCGGCTGGTGGTGGCCCGCAGGCCTCAGCTCGCGGCGGGCAGCGTGAACTCGTAGACCAGCATGTCCTGTTCGTTCACGACGAGGTCGGTGATCTCCAGCGGCCGGGCGTACTGGTCGTGCACCCGACGCGTCACCCGCACCGAGGAGGCGTCGCCTACCTGGCTGATGGCGTCCCGGTGGTGCAGGGTCAGACCGGCCCTGCGCATCCAGTCGTAGGCCCGTCGCAGCTGCGCCGGGGTGGCCCCGTCGGCCCGGCCCCGGTAGCGGGCCAGCTCCGCGACCTCGGCCAGTGCCACCGCCGAGAACGACGTCACCGCGGTGCGCAGCGAGCGCCCGTCCGGGGTGGCCGACCGGTAGCGGTGCACCAGCGTCGGCCGCTGTGGGGTGAGGCCCAGCGCCCGCGCGTGCTCCGGCGGTGGCGCCTCCCAGGTCACCGTGGCCCGGTCGACCGCACACGGGTCCGCCGAGCGGGCGCCCAGCGGGAAGACCGGGGTTCCCGGCGCCTCGACCGGCCGGCCGGGCAGCGTGACATGGCTGCCGCGCCGGTCGGTGGCGACCAGACCGCCCCGGCGCAGCAGCTCCAGCGCCTGCCGGACGGTCTCCCGGCTGACCTGGTAGTGGGCGGCCAGGTGCCGTTCGCCGGGCAGCCGTTCGCCGGGCGGAATGGTGCCGGCGCGCAGTTCGTCGAGCAGCAGAGCCGCGATCCGCCCGTACAGGGGCCGGTCGTCGAGCCGTGCGGGTTCGTGGCTCTGCTCGGGTTCGTGCGGGGTGGTGCGGGCCATGCCGCGCCCTCCTGTGGTGACAAGACGTAGCCGTGCGGGCTCATTGCGCGACCATCATTGCATTGGTCTAAACCACAAGGGGAGAGCGGCATGGCGGTTCGGCCGAAACCCGCCCCGCGCTGTCAGACGGACGACGCGCCGTCAGGCGTACGACCGCAGCCAGCGCACCTTCGCCGCCTCGTGGAACGGCCCGCCGCCCTCGTGGTCGTTGAAGTCGTACACCTCGATCGCCTTGTCCTCCTGCGCCCAGGAGTTGAAGGCGGCGAACACCGTCGACGGCGGGCAGGTCTGGTCCTCCAGGGCGGCGGAGAACAGTGCCGGCGCCCGGCCGCGGGCCGCGAAGTGGACACCGTCGAAGTACGACAGGGTGCGCTGCACCTCGGTCGAGCGGCCGCGGTGCGTCTTGAGGAACTGGCCGATCTCCCGGTAGGGGTGACGGTCCGTCAGCGTCGTCGCGCGCGGGAAGTCGCACAGGAACGGCACGTCCGGCGCGACCGCGACCAGGTCCGGGACCAGGCCGCCGACCGCCAGCGCGATGCCGCCGCCCTGGCTGGCACCGAGCGCCACCGTGCGCGCGGCGTCGGCCAGCGGGTGCGAGCGGGCGGCCTCGACCGCGCGTACGGCGTCCGTGAACACCCGCCGGTAGTAGTAGTTCTCGGGCGCGTCGATGCCGCGGGTCATGAAGCCCGGGTACGCCGGTGCCGCGCCGACCGGGTCCGCCGTACCGCCGCCCGCGCCCCAGGCGCTGCCCTGGCCACGGGTGTCCATCGTGAAGTGAGCGCGGCCCGTCGACGCCCACAGCAGGTTCTCGTGCGGGAGCCCGCGCCCGCCGCCGTACCCGATGAACTCCACGATCAGCGGCAGGGGTTCGGTGGCACCGGCCGGCAGCCGCAGCCAGCCCTTGACGGGGTGGCCGCCGAACCCGGCGAAGGTCACGTCGTACACCTCGACCGTCGACAGCCCGGGGTCCACCGGCTCGAAACGGGCGTCCAGTTCGTGCTCGCGCGCCTGCTCCAGGGTCTTGTCCCAGAAGGCGTCGAAGTCCTCGGGCTCGGTGGACTCGCTTCGGTACGCGTGCAGTTCGTCGAGGGATAGGTCGAACAGGGCCATCAACAACCGCCTTGGTGAAGGGACAGTGCGTCGACTCACCGTACGTGGATGATCGGAGGACCGGCCAGGCCCAAGGGGGCATGCCCAACGGTTTCCTGATGGGGGACACGCCTGGTCACGCAATGAGTAAGCGCTTGCTCCCGGATGATCCCGGTGCGTCGGCCGGACACAGTGGTCGGGTCGCTGTCACGTCCTGGGCTGGGTCCACTTCGGCCCGGTGCGCGCCCACTCGCGCTCCCACTCCGCCATCCGGTGCCGCAGTGCGATCCGGCGCTCGATCGCGTGCCCGAGGAGCACGACGGCGGCCGCGCCGCCCGCCGCGCACACGCCGACGGTCACCGAATGCTGCACGATCGCCGCGTCCTGCGGCGGCGGGGCGACGTCTCGGCCCCGCGTGTCGAGCCACACGGAGACCGTGTCGCCGGCCCGGGTCCCCGCCGGCACCCGGGTCCACGCCGTCCGGGTCCCCCTGCCGGGTTCGGTCCAGCGCACCTGGGCGCGGTAGGGGCGCTCGTGGTCGCCCTCCGCGGCGGACACCCGGCGCGGCGGTTCGCCGATCATCCGGGCGCGCACCTGGTGCCGTTCGGCACGGGCCGCCGCGGCGAGCGAGCCGGCCTGGTCGTACGCGCGCAGGCCCGCGGCCACTCCGGCCAGGGGCACCACCACGAACAGCAGGACGGAGACGACCAGCACCGTCCACGCCTCCACGACGTCCGAGCGGCGCCGCAGCGGATTGCGCTGCCAGCGCCAGCCATGAACCCAGGTCCGCATGTCCACCTCCTCGCCCCGTAGGAGCCGGAGCACCGGACGGACCGCTGTCACGGGCCCGCCGTCCCCCATCGCTCACGCACACGAGCGTCCACACCCGTCTCGTACCCCGTACGGTGCCCCTCGCTCACGCCGCGAACCGCGAGTTCAAGCCCGCTTGGAGCGCGGAACGAGCCATGCGCCCCACGGTCGCGCGCCCGGCCCCGGCGCGCGACCCGGACAGGTGTTCCAGGCCTGCTCCCGACGGTGTTCCGGAGGATGTCTCGGACCGCGTTCCGGACCATGTTCCGGACGGACGGTTCAGCCGAAGCGCTCGATCCGGATCCGCTCCACCGGCTGCCCGGCCGCGACCAGCAGCCGGGAGGCGTGCTCGGCGAACGCGTTGGACCCGCACACATAGGCCTCCCACCCACCGGAAGGCCGCTCGGCCAGGAGCGGTGCCACATGTGCCGCCGCCATACGTCCCACCGGCACCCCCTGTGGGGCGCTCCGCGTGAACACGGGCGTCGTCTCCGCGCCCAGTTCGGACGCGTAGATCAGTTCCTCGGGGCTGCGCGCGGACACCAGCAGACGCAGCGGCACGTCGAGGCCGCGCAGCCGGTGGTGGCGCACCATCGACATCAGCGGTACGACGCCGGAACCGGCGCCGACCAACAGCGCGGGCCGGTCGCCCGGCCAGGCGAAGAAACCGCTCAGCGGCCCGCGCACCTCGACCGTGTCACCGGGGCGGGCCACCGTGTGGAACCAGCCGGAGACCTCGCCGCCCGGGACGTGGTCCAGGGTCAGCTCGATGTGCCCCGAGTCGTCGGGCGCCGACGCGAGGGAGTAGTGGCGCTGCGCCGTGTAGCCGTCCGGTGCGGTCAGCCGCAGCATCAGGTGCTGGCCGGGCAGATGCCCCGCCCAGGCGGACACGGCCAGCCGGAACGTGGCCGTCCGCGGCGTCTCGCGCCGGATCTCGGTCAGCGTGGCCGTCTGCCACACCGCGGCCGCCGGGTCGCTCACCTCGATCCGCCCCGGCACGGCGAACCGTGTCGCGGGGACGAGGGGGCCGCCGGCCGGGGCCGCCGCGGCAGTCGGATTCGTCGTCGCCGTCTCAGTCACCGGAGTACCGCTGCTCCTCCCAGGGGTTGCCGCGCCCGTGGTAGCCGTTGCGCTCCCAGAAGCCGGGTTCGTCGTGGTCGAGCAGCGTGAGACCGGCGATCCACTTGGCGCTCTTCCAGAAGTACAGGTGGGGCACGATCAGCCGCGCCGGGCCGCCGTGCTCGGACGGCAGCGGCTCGCCGCCGTACTCCCAGACGATCCAGGCCCGCCCGCCGGTGAGGTCCGCGAGGGGCAGGTTCGTGGTGTAGCCGGTGTGGGAGTAGGCCACGGCATGTGTGGCGGACCCTTGAGGCCGCACCGTGTCGAAGAACGCGTCCAGACTGACGCCGCCGAAGCGCACGCCGAACTTCGACCAGCCGGTCACACAGTGGATGTCGCCGGCGTACGCCGACTCCGGCAGCGTGTGCGCCGCGTCCCAGTCCCAGCTGTGCGGCCGCTCGACCAGGCCGTCGATGCGGAAGGACCAGTCGGCCGGCGCGAGGTCCGGGGTGACCTCGGCGGACAGGACGGGCCAGTCCTCGCCCGCGTCGTACTGCCCGGGCGGCAGCCCCGGGTTGTCGACGCGCGGACGGCCCGTGAAGCCTCGCGTGACGTTCATGGTTCAACCGTACGCTGTCGTTCCGGGTGCTCCGTCCCAGGTCACCGCGTGATCATTGCGCCCGCATGAACTCTTTCGGGCCGCGGGAATAGCTCTGCGGCGCTTCTCCTTTGCGCTCGATGCGGGTGCCGGTACACCGGTGGCAGCGCGAGAGAAGCGAGGAAGAGAACATGCCCAAGGCGTATGTCTACACGCGGCACGGCGGACCGGAGGCCGAGGCGCTGACCGAACTGGACCGTCCGAGCCCCGGCCCCGGCGAGATCCTGATCGCGGTGCGCGCGGCAGGGGTCAACCCCGTCGACTGGAAGCTGCGGAAGGGCTTCCGGCGCCCCGGTGAGAGCGAGCGCCCCTTCCCCCGGGTCTTCGGTAGCGAGGCCGCGGGTGTCGTGGCGGAGACCGGCCCGGGCGTGACCGGCTTCGCCGTGGGCGACGAGGTGTTCGGCAGCACCGCCAGCGGAGGGTACGCGGAGTTCGCCCTGCTCACCGCAGACGTGACCGTCCACAAGCCCGCCGCGCTGTCCTTCACCGACGCCGCCACCCTCCCGGTCGCCGCGGCCACCGCCTACGACGGCATCCGCCAGCTCGACCTGCCGGGTGGGTCGACGCTGCTGATCACGGGCGCCGGCGGCGGGGTCGGCAGCGCGGCCGTGCAGATCGCCCGGGCCTTCGGACTGCGGGTCGTGGGCGTGGCGAGCGAGGGCAAGAGGGAGTTCGTGGAGTCGCTGGGCGCCGTCCACGTCCCCTACGGTCCTTCCGGTCCCGGCCTCGTCGAGCGGGTGCGCGCCGCCGTGCCCGACGGGATCGACGGGGTGTACGACCTGGTGGGCGGGCCGGTGCTCGCCGAGGCCGCCGAACTGCTCAAGGACCGCAGCAAGCTGGTCACCGTCGGCTCCCCGCTGGAGACCGTGGCCGAGCTCGGCGGTGCGCAGGTCCGGCGCGCCCGCACCGCCGCCGTCCTGGAGGCGGTCGCCGACCTCGCCGTGCGCGGCGAGCTGAAGCCGTACGTCACCCGCACCTTCCCGCTGGAGCAGGCCGACCGGGCGCTGCGCGCCGTCGAGGACGGCCACACCGTGGGAAAGATCGTGATCGAGGTGGCCGCGTGAGCCTCATAGCCGGACCGGGCGGCGGCGACCGGACGTCCGACGCCGCCCCGCACGTCCTCGACCGCCCCGCCCTGGCCGCGCTGACCGGCCCGCACGCGCACTTCGCCGAGTGGCGCGGCCGGGTGGTGCGCTATCCCGTCGACGTCACCCCGTGGCTCGCCCTGCCCGACGAGCCGGACGCAGGGGACTGGGCGGACCTCGCCGCGCTGGCGGGTCCCGGCGCGGAGGTTCCGCTGCTGGGCTACCGCGGAGAGGTCCCGGACGGCTGGGAGATCACCTTCCGCGTCGAGGGCGTGCAACTCGTGGACGACGGTCTCGACGCCGCGCCGGACCCGGAGGCGGTTCCGCTCGGCCCGGCGGACGTGCCCGAGATGCTCGACCTCGTGGCGCGCACCCGGCCCGGACCGTTCCTGCCGCGCACCATCGAACTCGGCACCTACCTCGGCATCCGCCGCGGCGGGGCGCTGATCGCCATGGCGGGGGAGCGGCTGCACCCGCCGGGCTGGACCGAGATCAGCGCGGTCTGCACCGACCCGGCCCACCGCGGCGAGGGCCTCGCGACGCGGCTGATCCGCGCCGTCGCCCACGGCATCCGGGAGCGCGGCGAGACGCCGTTCCTGCACACGGGCGCCCAGAACACGAACGCGATCCGGCTGTACGAGTCCCTGGGCTTCCGGCTGCGCCGCCGCACCGCGTTCGGCGCGGCCCGTGTCCCCGAGCGCCTGGCCGAGGACGACCACACGCCGGTGCCGGTGGCGTAGCCGTAGCCGTAGCCGTCACGGGAAACCGGCGTGCGCCGCGCCGCCGCACCCGGAGTCTCACTCGGACCCGGAGTCGCCCCGCCCCGCGTTGTACCGCTCCAGATAGGCCGCGAAGCGGACCAGGTCCTCCTCCGGCCAGTCGGCGAGCCGCTCGTGGAAGGCGGCCCGGCGGCTGCGGGTCACCTGGGCGAGGATCTCCTCGCCCGCCTCCGTGAGATGGAGCACCTGGACCCGGTGGTCCTCCGGGTGCAGCCGGCGCTCGATCAGCCCGGCCCGCTCCAGCGCCGCCACCTGCCGGCTCACCGTGGACTTGTCGAGGGCGTAGTGCGCCGCGAGGTCCGTGGCCCGGCAGCCGCCCTGCTCCTCCAGGTGGCCGAGCAGGGTGTACGAGACCAGCGACAGCTCGGGGTGCATTCGGCCCGCCGAGGCGCGGGCCCGACGGGCGAAGATCGTCATCTCGCGCTGGATCGTCTCGACGGCCGACTCCGCTGAGCTCACGGGAATACCTCCTCAGGCGTTCTAGTTGTATAGTACAACTTGAAGCTGAAGTTGTATAAGCCAACCATTGGAGGTCGCCCGATGAGGTCACCGGCACTGCGTCACGTGCTCACGCACCTGATCACCCCGCTGCTGATGTGCGTCGGCATGGGGCTCGCGTACATGGGGGCCTTCGTCACCCCCGAGCCGCACCACCTGCCGGTCGCCGTCGTCGGCACCACCCCGCGGGCGATGGTCTTCGCCCAGACGGTGAAGGACACCGCGGGGGACAAGCTCGACGTCCGTACGGTCGCCACCCGCGCCGACGCCGTCGAACTGCTGAAGTCCCGGGACGTGACCGGCGCCTACGTGCCGAGCGCCACGGCGCCCGAACTGCTCGTGGCCAGCGCCGCCTCGGACATGGGCGCGACGGCCGTCGAGAAGGTCTTCACCCCGGTCGCCGCCCGGCAGGGCCTCCCACTGAAGATCACCGACGTGGCCGAGCCGGTCTCCGACGACCCCACCGGCCAGGGCCTGTTCTTCCTGCTGATCGCGGTCAGCATCGGCTCCTACGCCTCGGTCGCAGCGCTCGGCGCCGCGGGCGGCGCGCTCCCGATGCGGATACGGGCGCTGCTCGCGCTCGGCGTCTCCGCCGTCGTCGGCGGCATCGGCACCCTGCTCGCCGGGCCGGTGTTCCACCTCGCGCACCACGACCTCGCGAGCCTGTTCGGCATGGCGTGGCTGTACTCGGCGGGCATCCTCCTCATCGGCGTCGGTCTGCACACCTTCCTCAAGCGCTGGACCACGCTGGCCATGATGGTGCTGTTCGTGATGCTCAACTTCACGAGCTCCGGCGGGTTGTTCCGCCCCGAGCTCCAGAACGGCTTCTTCGGCACCCTGCACGCGTTCTGGAACGGCGCCGGCTTCGTCGAGGGCATCCGCAGCCTGCTGTACTTCGGCGACGACGGCCTCGGGCGCAACGTGTGGACCCTCGTGGTCTGGCTGCTGGCCGGCCTCGTGGTGACCGGGATCGCGGCCCTGTACGAGCGCCCCCGCCACGCCCGGCACGCGGCCGGCCACGGCGAGACCACCGCGGTCCGGCCGGCCACGGCCCCCACCGCGCCCACCGCCCCCACCGCCCCCACCGCGCCCGCCGGGCCCGCCGTGCCGCGGACGGCGGCGGACCAGGCGAAGGCGCAGGCCGAGGAAGAGATCGAGGAAGAGGTCGAGGAGACGGTCGGGGTCTGATCCGGCACCGGCCGCCGACGACAGGGAGCGCGCCGCCCGGCCGCGGGCGGTGCCCCTGCCGGCGCCTCATCCCGACGCCGAGCCGATCGTCACCACCCGCGCCCACGCGGGCGGTGTGTCCGGCCGGTAGCCGGGATCGTTCTCGTCGTACGACCCGCCGGCCCGCGGGAACAGACCCACCACCGTCCGGCAGGGCGGCCGTGCCTCGGGCCACGGAGTCTGGCCGTCCGTCAGGACCACCACCACGTCGGGGCGCATGCGCAGCGCCCGGACGAACCCGGTGCGCAGGTCCGTGCCGCCGCCGCCCACCAGCTCGATGCCCTCCGTGCGGCACAGCGGCTGCACCGTTTGGGCCGCCGCGTCGCAGGACAGCACGGAGACCAGGTCCCGCCGCCCGCCCAACGCCCGGCAGATCGCGGCGACTTCCAGCAGTGCGCTGCCCAGTTCGGCGTCGCTGACCGAGCCCGAGGTGTCCACCACCACACAGACCCGCGGCGGACTGCGCCGCAGACTCGGCAGTACCACTTCGGGCAGCCCGGCCGAGCGCCGCGCCGGACGCCCGTAGCGGTAGTCCTCGCCCACGCCCGACGCCGAGACGGCCGAGCGCAGCGCCGAGCCCAGCAACTGGCGCCAGGGCTGCGGCGGATGGAACACCTCCTCGGCCCAGCGCCGCCAGCCCTGCGGGGCGTTGCCCGGTGCGCCCCTGATGCCCTGGGCCACCCTGAACCGGACCGCGTCCCGCTCCTGCTCGCTCAGCCCGTGCGCGCCGTCGGGCCCCAGCTCCCAGGGCCGCTCCAGCCCGTCGGCGCCGCTGCCGCAGTCCAGCCAGGCCTGCCGTGCCAGGCGCGGCCCGAGCCGGAACTGCCGCAGGTAGTCCTCCATCAACTCGCCCGGGCGCAGCCCCAGTTTCCCCGGTGTCACGGCGTCCTTGGGGCACACCAGACCGTCGCCGTACACGTCGTCGTTGATCTCGCAGTCCGCGGCGATGTTCATCCGCAGCCGCTCCGCCGGACCGGTCAGCCCGCGCTCGCGCGCCACCCGGTCACCGCGCCCGTGATGGTCGCGCAGCAGATGCGCCACCTCGTGCACCCACACCGCCGCCAACTCCGCCACCGGGGTGCGGTCCACGAACGCCGCGGAGACGTAGCACCGCCAGTACCGGTCGACGCCCATCGTCGGCACCTGCCGCGACTCCACCGGGCGCAGGGCGAACAACGCGGTCGCCAGATACGGCCGGACCCGGGCCGCGTGCAGCCGGGCCGCGAACAGCTTGCCGAGGTCCAGCGCCCCGGGCGCGTCCGCGGTCATCGCCGGGCCCCCGCGGTCCGCGCGGGGCGCCGGGCGGCCTCGTCGGCCCGCCGGGACAGCGACACCACCCCGGCCAGCCGCTCGATCGCCGCCGGCACGTCCCAGTCCTCCCGGCGCAGCGCGGCCAGTGTGGTCGCGGGGACGACCACCACGTCCGGCGCGCCGGTCTCCATC
Organism: Streptomyces sp. NPDC025793; assembly: GCF_055558375.1. Classification (NCBI taxonomy): domain Bacteria; kingdom Bacillati; phylum Actinomycetota; class Actinomycetes; order Kitasatosporales; family Streptomycetaceae; genus Streptomyces; species Streptomyces sp. NPDC025793. The sequence goes on from NZ_JBVHMR010000013.1 coordinate 95,600, forward strand.
GCCCGCACCAGCAGCGCCCAGGCCGCGTCCCAGCGGGCCCGCTCCGGCCGCGCCCGCACCGCGGCCACCACCCCGTCCAGCGCGGCCTGGCGCAGATCCCCGCGCTCGGGCAGCACGGCACCCGCCGGGTCGGCCAGCAGCGACTCCGGGTCGGGCAGGTCCATCCGGTCCAGGCTCGCCAGCAGTTCCAGCCCGGGTCCGTCCCCGACGGCGCCGCGGACCAGCAGCGACAGCACGTCCCGCGCGGAACCGGCGGCGGTCGCGAAGGCGATCAGCCGCAGCGTCGCCTCCCAGCTCCGGGGCGACGGCCACGCCCCGCCCCGCCGGCCCTCCCCGTTCGGCAGCTTGTGCACGAGCCCCGGCCGCGCGCCGAGGAAGGCGCACACCGCGCGCCGGGCGAAGGCCACGGCCTCGGGCAGCCGCGCCGGGTCGAGCCGGGGCAGGGCCGCGCGCGGCCAGGTCCCGCCGAGACCGCGTACGACGACCTCGTGGTCGTGGGTCCACTGGAGGTGCACGAACCGGTTGGCCAGCGGCGGGCTCAGCTCCCAGCCGTCGGCCGCCGAGGAGCGCGGGTTGGCGGCGGCCACGATCCGCACCCCGGCCGGCAGCCGCAGGGCGCCGATCCGCCGCTCCAGCACGAGCCGCAGCAGCGCCGCCTGCACCGCCGGGGGAGCGGTGGACAGCTCGTCCAGGAACAGCAGCCCCCGCCCGGCGCGCACCAGCCGCACCGCCCAGTCCGGCGGGGCCATCGGGACGCCCTGCACGGCGGGGTCGTCTCCTACGACGGGCAGCCCCGAGAAGTCGGACGGCTCGTGCACGCTCGCGATCACGGTGGTCAGCGGCAGGTCCAGCGCCGTCGCGAGCTGGGTCAGCGCCGCCGTCTTGCCGATGCCGGGCTCACCCCAGAGCAGAACCGGAAGGTCCGCGGCCACGGCCAGGGTGAGCGCCTCCAGCTGGATGTCGGCGCGCGGCTCGGTGGTGGTGTCCCGGAGCAGCGTCAACAGGGTCTCGGCGACGTCGAGTTGAGGGGCGGGGGAGACGGAGACAGACATGTGTCATCACCTTGAGGGTTGTGAAGTCGGCTGGAGTAAAGGGGTGTTCGCCAAGTGGACATGGCGCGAGGGCGGTTCAGCGCAGCCTGTGGTGGGACTTCCGGTGCCGGGTGTGCTTGCGGTACGGGTCGGCGGAGGCGTGCTCCGGGCCGGTCAGACCGGCGCGGTACAGGCCGTAGGCGATGCGCCGCTCGGCCGCGGCCGTCAGCTCGTCCCGCAGGGGACCGTCGCGCAGCACCGCGCCCGGACCGAGCAGCGCCTCGACCACGGCCAGGGCCCCGGCGCTGTCGCCGTGGTCCAGCCGTTCCCGGACGCCGGTGAGACAGTCCGGGCGCCGGTGCGCCTCGTCGATGACCCGCAGACACGGCAGCACCGGGCCGCCGAGCGAGGCCAGCAGCTCCTCGCGCCGGATCTCGTCCGGGCCGTGGTCCAGCGGGACCAGGACGCCGTCGACCAGACCGATCCGGTGCCGGGCGCCCCGGCAGTCCACGGCGCGTGCCTCCGCCACCGGATCGGCGCCGGGCGGCGGCCCGTCCGGCCGGTGCCCGGGGACCAGCGCGGCGGCCACCAGCGGATGCAGCCGGTCCGGCGTGAGCAGCCCGGCGCGGAGCAGCTCCAGGTCGGGCGGGATCCAGGTCGCCGCGTCGGGCAGCACCGGTACGGCGGAGAGGCCGCCCGGTACACGCCCGGTGACGATCCGCAGGTCCGTCCCGCCGGCGCCGTCCACGACGGAGTACGGCCGGTCCCGGTGCCCGCGCCCGGACGGACCAGGGGGCCCGTCGGTCCGGTCGGCCGCGCGCAGGTGTCCGGCCGGACCGGGGACGTCGCCCCCGTCCGCGGCCACCGCCAGGACCAGCCGGTGCCCCCCGCCGAGCCGTACGGCGAAGGCACCGGCCGGCCGCCCCTCGGCCGTCAGCAGGAGGCGTGCCTCGGCCGCCCACCGGCCGACGGCACAGCCGTGCCCTGGCGGGGCCAGTCCCAGCGGATCGGCGTCCGGCGGCGCGGGCCCGCCGGCCCCCGAGCGGTCGCGCAGCTCGGCGGTCCTGCGGGCGTCCCACAGATGCCGGTGCAGATCGAGCCGGTACCGCCGGCTCGGGCGCGGGTGCGGATGGCGGCCGGTCATGGCCCCGGCCGGATCCCACAGGGCGAGGCCGATCCGCTGGCCGGCATCCGCCCAGGCCGGCGGCGTGCGGACCACGAGGTGCAGCGGACCGGCCCGGCCGGACCCGTCGTACCGGGCCAGTGCGAGGGTCAGCCCGGGGCGCAGCAGGCCGTCGGGCGCGATCCTCGGCATGTGCCAGCGCAGCAGGTCGGGGACGAGATTCCGGAGGTCGGCGCGGAGCCGGGCCGCGAGGTCGTGGCCGTGGGCGCGGGCGACGCGGCGCAGATCGAGGTCGACGTCGATCCGTGCGGCGGCACAGGCCCCCGCCCAGTCCCCGGCGGCACGCCGGGCGGTGGCCGGCTCGATCATGGACGGTGGCACGGCGTACGCACGCACGCGCTGCCACAGGGAAAGACGGGAATCCCCGTACGCGGTCGACGTGAGCATCAGCGCTCACCTTGCGCGGACGGGACCCCCAATCGCAGAGTCGGGTGAGTCGTCATCGCGGGGATCGTAACCACGGCCCGGGCGGCGCGTCACCCGCTTTTCCGCGGGGTCCGCCAGGGCGGCGCCGCGCGGCCGTTGGGGTAGGGTGGCCGTCCGGTCGCGAACGGTCGCGGCCCCGACGGACGAGGAGGTGGGACCCATCACTGCTGTGTCAGCCGGGGTGCTCTCTCCTCAGGACGGCGCGGTGCACCGCTTGCGGTGACCGCGGGGAGCGCCCACCGGTCAAGCGCTCCCGAAAGGCTCACGCCCTCCGTGCACTCTCCTTCTTCTCCTGACGCCGTTTCTCCCGGTGCCGTTCCTCCCGAAGCCGTCGTCTCCGCGCTGCGCGCCGCCGGGTGCGTGTTCGCCGAGGACGAGGCGGCGTTGATCCTCGCCACCGCCCGGACCGACGTGGAACTGACCTCGATGGTGGACCGTCGCGTCGCGGGACACCCGCTCGAACAGGTGCTCGGCTGGGCCGAGTTCCACGGGCTGCGCATCGGCGTGGCACCGGGGGTCTTCGTCCCACGCCGCCGCACCGAGTTCCTGGTCGACCAGGCGCTGGCCCTGGCGCCGCACGCGCCCGTCGTCGTGGACCTGTGCTGCGGCTCCGGCGCGCTCGGCGCGGCCCTGGCCGCCGCCCTGGACCGCGCCGAGGTGCACGCCGCCGACATCGCCCCGGCCGCCGTCCGCTGCGCCCGCGGCAACCTCGCCCCCTTCGGCGGCCGGGCCCACGAGGGCGACCTCTACGACGCCCTTCCCGCCGGACTGCGCGGCCGCGTCGACGTCCTGCTGGCCAACGTGCCCTACGTCCCCACCGCCGAGGTGCCGCTGCTGCCGGCCGAGGCCCGCGACCACGAGCCGCTGGTCGCCCTGGACGGCGGTGCGGACGGCCTCGACGTGCTGCGCCGGGTGGCCGCCGAGGCGCCCGCGTGGCTCGCACCGGGCGGCCGCCTGCTGTCCGAGACCGGCGAACGCCAGGTCCCGGCCGCCCTGCGCGCCTTCGCCGACGCGGGTCTGACGGCCCGTCTGGCGGAGTCGCAGGAGCTGTACGCGCACGTGGTCATCGGCGAACGGCCATAACGTCCGCCCCCGTTACGGCAGTTCCTGCGCCCGGGCGATGAGCAGGGCGACGTCGTCGTGGTTGTCGGGGTGGTGCAGGGTGCGCAGAAGGAGGTCGCAGGTCTCCTCCAGGGGGCGGGCGGGGTCGTCGAGCAGGGACAGCAGGAAGTCCAGGCGCTCGTCCAGCGAGTGGCAGCGGGTCTCCACCAACCCGTCGGTGTAGAAGACGAGTTCGTCGCCGGGCGCGAAGTCGACGGTGACGGTGGAGAACTCGATCCCGCCCACTCCCAGCGGTACCCCGGTCGGCAGGTCCAGCAGCTCCGGCGGCCGGCCGGGGCGGACCCGGGCGGGGGGCAGATGACCGGCGTTGGCGATCCGGCACTGCCGCAGATGCGGGTCGTGGACCGCGTACACACAGGTCGCGATGGAGTGGTCCAGGGCGGACGTCGTCTTGTCCAGGTGCTCCAGCAGCAGCGCCGGGTCCAGGCCGAGGGGGGCGAGCGTGGTGGTCGCCGTGCGCAGCCGGCCCATCGTCGCGGCGGCGCTGATCCCGCTGCCCATCACGTCGCCGACCACGAGCGCGGTCCTGCCGCCCTCCAGCGGGATGACGTCGAACCAGTCGCCGCCGACCTCGCTCGTCGCCCCGGCCGGCTGGTAGCGCGAGGCCACCTCCAGGCCGGTGGTGACCGGCGGATGGCTGGGCAGCAGGCTGCGCTGGAGCGTGAGGGCGGTGTTGCGGGCGTTCTGGTACCAGCGCGCGTTGTCGATCTGCACCGCCGCGCGGGCGGCCAGCTCGCGGGCGAGCAGGACGTCGTCCTCGTCGAACGGCGCGGGATTGCGGGTGCGTTTGAGGTCCAGGGCGCCGAGCACCTCGCCGCGGGCGATCAACGGCACCGCGAGATACGAGTGCAGGCCCGCCCGGCCCAGCAGCCCGGCGGCCTCGGGGGAGCGGGCGATGCGCGGCAGGTCCTCGTCCTTCACGCGCGGCACCAGGACCGCCTCGGCCGAGCGCACGCACTCGGTGACCAGCCGGTCGGGCTCGTACCGGGCGGTCACGCCGGGCGGGTCCGCGGCCCGTACGGCCTCCGAGTCGTCCTGCGGGCGCACCGCGAGGGCCCGGATCACCGCCGGCTCCGTCGGGCCCAGCGTGCTGCGCCGGCCCTCCACCACCGTGTCCAGCAGGTCCACGGCGGCCACGTCGGCCAGCTCAGGCACCGCGACATCGGCCAACTCGCAGGCGGTGCGGTCCAGTTCGAGTGTCGTACCGATCCGGGCGGAGGCGTCGGCGATGACCGCGAGGCGGCGCCGCGCCGTCTCCGCCTCCACGGAGGCCCGGTGCTGCTCGGTGATGTCCATCACGGAGGCCGCGACGCCCAGCACGTTGCCCAGCGCGTCCTCCAGGCGGTACAGCGACATCGACCAGGTGTGGTCCTGCTCCGGGTCGGCCGACGTACGGCCGACCACGGGCCGGTCGATCACCGGTACCCCGGTCCGCAGCACCTGCCGGGCCTCCGCCTCCAGGGGCTCGGTCACCAGCAGGGGCAGGACCTCGGCCAGCGGGCGCCCCACGTGGTCGGCGGCGGGCAGTCCGTTGATCCGCTCCAACGCCGGGTTCACCGAGACGAACCGCAGTTGCGGGTCCAGGACGGCGAGGCCGCTCGGCGACTGCTCGACCATCCGCTCGGAGAGGGCGACGTCCTGTTCGAGGCGCCGCACGGTCGACTGGTCGGCGGCGAGCCCGAGCGCGTACACGTCACCTCGGTCGTCCAGCAGCCGCATGTTGCGGAACTCCACCAGGCGGGTGCTGCCGTCCTTGTGCTTGATCGGGAAACCGCCGGCCCAGCTCTGCCCGGTGCGCATCACATCGGCGAAGAGCTTGCCGACCAGCTCGATATGGCGCTCGTGGACCATCAGCCGGGCGGCGTACTGGCCGAGGGCCTCGTGCGCGCTGTACCCGAACAGCTCCTCCGCCTGCGGGCTCCACAGCACGATCCGGCCGGTGGTGTCCAGCACCACCGACGCCACGCCCAGCACGTCGAGCAGGCCGCCCGGCCGTACCGGCCCCCGGGCGGCATCGCCGCCCTGCGTCACCGGAGCCTCGGCTGCACTCATGCACTGCACCGCCTTCGCCCGTCGGCTCGGCACGTGGTCCCCCGTGCCGGCTGCCCTTGGTCCACCGCGTCACACCCGACTCCCCGGCGCGTTCGCCGGCTACCTCCACCATCTCTCACCGCGGCGGCACGCGTCCGCCGAAGCCGCCGTACCGGGTGCCTCCGCCGCGGCGGTGCGGCCTCCCGGACATCCTGCACGCGTCGTGCGCGCACCGGGAGTGTTCACGCTCATGTTGCTCGATTGCCCTGTACATGACTACGCGACCGGGTCAGACTGTCCGCCGACCGAGTGCCCCCGTACGCAGCCCCCACCCCACCCGAGGAGTCGGCCATGCCCGTGTCCGCCCGGCAACGTTGTCACACAGTCCTCGCCGGACTCGTCACCCTGGCCACCGCCGCCGTCGTGTCCCTGGCCGCGCCCGTGCCCGCCTCCGCGGCCGACACCTGGACCGAGACCGGTTCCGACCGCGCCGACCCGCTGACCGAGAGCCAGGGTCTGACCTCGGTGGAGGTGCCGTCGAACAGCCCCAACCACTACACCGGTATCGGCACCATCCCCCTCAGCGTCTCCGTTCGCGGCTGGAACCACGTCGGCGACCCCGACGCCTCGTACAACGGCTACTACGTCGAGCCCTACCAGCAGGACTCCGGGAACTCGAAGATGTACCGCGTGCAGGCGCCCGACGGCACCTGGTCGGAGTACGTGCACACGCTCAGCTCCGGCGAGGCCCTGAACAACTCGTGGGACGCGATCTCGCCCGACGGCCAGTGGATGCTCTCGGGCGAGTGGGGCACGATGAACCGCCTGCTGGTCTTCCCGACCCCCGGGGTCAACGCGAGCACCTCGCCCTCGGCCGACCTCCCGCTGGCCTCGAAGGTCAACCTGGACCACCCGGTCCGTGACGTCCAGGGCTGCGACTTCTCCGGCCCCACCACCCTGCTGTGCTCCTCGGACGACCCCGACGGCAGCCTGTTCGGCATGACCAAGCCGCTGCTCCAGATCGACCTGTCGGCCACCCCCGGCTCCTCGGACGTCACCGGCCACGTCACCGCCCTGCGCCAGCTGCCGCTGCGCAGCTCCTGCTCGGGCACCTTCGAGGTGGAGGGCATCGACTACGACCGGCGCACCGGCATCCTGCGCGTGATCGTGATGTCGCCCGGCTTCTGCATCCTCACGGACAGCAAGACGTACAAGTTCACGCGCGGCTGAACCCCGGCTGGGGGTGTGCTCACGGGCCCGTGGTGCTTTCCTGAGGGGGGACGGGGATGGACGGGGCTCGGCGGGGTACCCCGTTCCACCGCAGCGCGGCCACGAAAGGAGCGATCAATGGCACACACGGAGCGGTCGCATCCGGAAACCGTCACGGTGGAGATCAGCGGCTCCAAGGAGGACGCCCGCATCGTCTTCGACGCCCTGAGGTCCTGCTTCGCGTCCGACCGCGGCGCTGAGGAGGTACCCCAGCAGCTGCACGAGGTCCGGCCGATGGTGTGGCTCGGCACCTACGACATCGCGGACGAGCATGTGCCGCACTGTGCGCCGGTCCACCTCGGCTCGCCCGTCCAGGCGGACGTCCAGGGCGGCTACTGGGCCGTGGACCGGTTCCGGCACACCCTGGACTCGATCTTCACCGTCCAGGAGACCTGCACGGCCTCCGGCGACCAGGAGCGGGATCTGCACCTGCGCCTGGAGAGCGCCTGACACCGATCGCGCAGCGTCACGACAGCGCCCCGGCCGGGCCCTCGCCGTCCGGGGCGTACTGCGCCACGCCGTTCCCGAAGGACCAGTCGACGGACGCGTTCTCGGTGAGGGTGACGAACACGTTCGCCGGGTCCGTGCCCGTGCGCTCGTGCACCAGCTCGGCGATCCGCCGGTACAGCGCGCGCTTGCGGTCCGGGGTGCGCCCGGCGCGCAGGGTGATCGCGACGAACACCACCGAGTCGTCCTTGGGCACGCCGAGGTGGGCGTCGTAGCGGAGCGTGCCGGTCACGCCGTCGTGGCCGGTCAGCACCTGGAAGCGGTCCTCGGGGGGGACGCCGAGCGTCTCCACCAGGGCGTCCTGGACGGCCTGGCCGAGCGCGTCGAGCCGGGCGGGGTCGGTGCCGAGCGCGTCGATCCGGACAAAGGGCATGGGGGTGCGTCCTCTCGGAGACGGGTAGCGGTCCGTGCTGTGCCGTACGGCTGTACATACTAGTAGGTACAGAGTGGTCGGTGTCACCCTCCCCTCGTTATGCAACTAGTTGCATAAAGGCTCGGGTGTCCTCTACAACAAGGAGTGACGACACCCGTGCACGGAGGGCCCGATGAGCCGTTACCCGCATCTGATGACCCCGCTCGACCTGGGCTTCACCACCCTGCCCAACCGCGTGCTGATGGGCTCCATGCACGTCGGCCTGGAGGAGGCCGAGCGCGGCTTCGAGCGGATGGCGGCGTTCTACGCGGCCCGCGCGCGCGGCGGCGTCGGCCTCATCGTCACCGGCGGCATCGCGCCCAACGACGAGGGCCGGCCGTACGAGGGCGGCGCCAAGCTCACCACCGAGGCCGAGGCCGAGCAGCACCGGACCGTCACGGAGGCCGTGCACCGCGAGGGCGGCCGGATCGCGATGCAGATCCTGCACTTCGGCCGGTACGCCTACCACCAGGACCTCGTCGCGCCGAGCCCGCTCCAGGCGCCCATCAGCCCCTTCGTGCCGCGCGAGCTGAGCGACGCCGACATCGAGCGGACCGTCGACGACTACGCCCGCGCCGCCCGCCTCGCCCGGCAGGCCGGCTACGACGGCGTGGAGATCATGGGCTCCGAGGGCTACCTCATCAACGAGTTCATCGCCCTGCAGACCAACCGGCGCACCGACCGCTGGGGCGGCTCCTACGAGAACCGCACGCGCTTCCCCGTCGAGATCGTCAAGCGGGTGCGCGAGGCCGTCGGCGAGGACTTCATCCTCATCTACCGGCTGTCCATGCTGGACCTGGTTCCGGGCGGTTCCTCGCTGCCGGAGGTCGTCACCCTCGCCAAGGAGATCGAGGCCGCCGGGGCGACGATCATCAACACCGGCATCGGCTGGCACGAGGCCCGCATCCCCACCATCGCCACCTCGGTGCCGCGTGGCGCCTACACCTGGGTCACCAAGAAGCTGATGGGCGAGGTGTCCGTCCCCCTGGTGACCACCAACCGCATCAACACCCCCGAGGTCGCCGAGGAGTTGCTGGCCGGCGGCTTCGCCGACATGGTCTCCATGGCCCGCCCGATGCTCGCCGACCCCGACTTCGTCGCCAAGGCCGCCGCCGGCACGCCCGAGGCCATCAACACCTGCATCGGCTGCAACCAGGCCTGCCTCGACCACACCTTCAGCGGCAAGATCACCTCCTGCCTGGTCAACCCGCGCGCCTGCCACGAGACCGAGCTGGTGCTCGCGCCGACCCGGCTGAAGAAGCGCGTCGCCGTCGTCGGCGCGGGACCGGCGGGCCTCGCCTGCGCCGTGAGCGCCGCCGAACGCGGTCACGCGGTCACGCTCTTCGACGCCGCGAGCGAGGTCGGCGGTCAGCTCAACGTCGCCCGCAAGGTCCCCGGCAAGCAGGAGTTCGACGAGACCCTGCGCTACTTCCGCCACCAGCTCGACGCGCACGGCGTCGACGTACGCCTCGACACCTGGGTCACCGCCGAGACCGTCACCGGCTACGACGAGGTCGTCGTGGCGACCGGCGTCACCCCGCGCACCCCCGACATCCCGGGCGTCGACCACCCCCGTGTCCTCGGCTACCTCGACGTGCTGCAGGGCGGCGCCGCCGTCGGCGACCGGGTCGCCGTCCTCGGCGCCGGCGGCATCGGCTTCGACGTCGCCGAGTACCTCACCGACGGCGGCGACAAGGCGAGCGAGGACCCCGCGACGTACTTCCGCGGCTGGGGCGTCGACATGGACTACCGGACGCCGGGCGGCCTCGCCGCACCCGAGCGGCCCGCCCCGCCCCGCCAGGTCCACCTGCTCCAGCGCAAGACCAGCAAGGTCGGCGCCGGGCTCGGCAAGACCACCGGCTGGATCCACCGCACCGAGCTGAAGCACCGGGGCGTGACCATGGTCCCGGGCGTGCGCTACGACCGCATCGACGACGCCGGACTGCACATCACCGTCGGCGAGGAGAGCACGGTCCTGGAGGTCGACACGGTCGTCCTGTGCACCGGCCAGGAGCCGCGCCGCGACCTGTACGACGAGCTCGCCGCCGCCGGGCGCAGCGTCCATCTGATCGGCGGCGCGGACGTCGCGGCCGAACTGGACGCCAAGCGGGCGATCAAGCAGGGCACGGAGCTGGCGGCGGCGCTGTAGGGCGCCTGCCGCACCTGCCCGCCTCCCTAGGATGAGCCCATGTCACTCCCGCACGCGATCCTCACCGCCCTGCTGGAAAAGCCGTCGTCGGGACTGGAACTGACCCGCCGCTTCGACAAGTCGATCGGCTACTTCTGGTCCGCGACGCACCAGCAGATCTATCGCGAGCTGGGGAAGCTGGAGGCCGACGGGCTCATCCGCGCGCTGCCGGCGCAGGCGCCGGCCCGCGGGCAGAAGAAGAGCTACGAGGTCCTGCCCGCCGGCCGCGCCGAGTTGGCCCGCTGGACCGCGGCCGCGCAGGACCCCAAGCCGCAGCGGGACGTGCTCCTGCTGCGGCTGCGGGCCGCCGCGGTGGTCGGCACGGCGGGTCTGGAGGCGGACCTGCGCCGCCATCTGGAGCTGCACCGGCGGCAGTTGGCCGAGTACCGGGGGATCGAGCAGCGGGACTTCCCGCCGGACCGGGACGCCCCCGAGGACCGGCTGCGCCACCTCGTGCTGCGGGCCGGCATCGACCTGGAGACCTTCTGGACCCAGTGGCTCACCCACGCGCTGAGCGAGCTCGCCGACCTGCCGGACGGCGCCTGAGCCCCGCGCGGGGCGGGCGCGCCGGTACGGCCGTGTCGAACCGGAACGGCGTCAACGGCGGCGCAGGTACCGGCCCGTGGCGACCACCCCGCTGCCGACCAGGGCCGCGCCGATGCCCAGCGTCAGCGGGCCGTAGTCCCGGGCGGCGCCGCCGAGGCCGCCCATGATGCCGAGGGACGGCGCGGCCGAGGACGGCGGGACGCGCACCGACCGGGTGCCCGCCGTGCTGCCGCCGGAGCAGACCACGACCACGGTGTAGGTCCCCGGGCGCACGCCCGACCAGGTCGCGGACTGGCCAGCGGCCGTGCCCGTCAGGGCGCTCCGCCTGCCCGCAGAGACGTTCGTCCGCCGCCCGGTCAGCAGGGCGGCGCTGCCCCAGCTGCCGTCGGTCCACGTGCACGCGCTCGTGACCACCGAGACGGTGGACCCGATGGCGCTGACGGCGATGCCCGGCTCCGCGACGGCGTGCCCGCCGGGAAGCGCGAGGGCGGCCGCCAGGACCGGTCCGGAGCGGAGCAGACGTCGTGTGCAGCACATGGCCGGCCTCCGGCGGCACGGTCGGCGGTGCGTCCCATGGGCCGCCGAGGGTCGGGTAGGTCCGTGCGCCTGGGCAGCAGCCAAGGCGCCGGCGCGGGGGCCGGCATGCGGGAGGCGGCCGGTCAGGTGACGGTTTCCTCCGTGCGGCGCAGCATCGCCCGCTCGTCCGCCCCGATCACCGGTGTCAGGTGGTCACCGTTCGTTCCTGTGACCAGCCGCCCCAGGTGCCGTCCGGCAGCCGGGCCCGTAGGCGTACCCGGTGTTCCGCGCCGGTGCCGGTGCCGGAACCGCCGTAGAAGCTGTAGCTCGACCGCCCGGTCGGCGGTGTGCCGCCCCACACCAGCGAGGTGGCCGCCCTGCCGTCGAGCTCGATCTGGTACTCGGTGATCACCCCGTCCGTGGCCGGCGGGTCCCAGGACAGATCGATGTAGGAGGCGCCGCCGGACCGGTGGGTCCCGGCGGTGAAGCCGGTGGGCGCGGTGGCGCGGCCGTCGTCGGTACCCGGGGTGGTGAGGCGGACCGGGCCGCTCGCGGGGGAGAGGTTGTCGGCCGCGTCCCGGGCCCGGACCGTGAAGACGTAGGCGGTGCCCGGGCGCAGCCCGGTGACCACGGTCGCCGTCCGACCGCCGCCGACGGTGTGGATCCTCGCCCCGCCCTGGTAGACGTCGTACGAGACCACGCCCCGGTCGTCCCGGGAGGCGCCCCAGGACAGCTGGACCGCGCGGCTGCCCAGGACCCGCCCGGCGGGCGCCGACGGCCGGGTCGGGGCCGAGCGGTCGGCCGCCACCCGGGCCGGGGTCCGCGCCGGCACCGCCCGGCTCGGCGGACCGAGGCGGCCCTGGTCGTCCCGGGCCCGCACGGTGAAGGCGTACCGGGTGGACGGCCTGAGCCTGACGACGTCCACCATGTGCTGCGAACCCGGCACTTCGGCCGCCTTCGTGGTGCCGCGGTACACCTCGTAGGTGCGGATGCCGGGACCGTCGGTCACCGCGTTCCACATCACGTGCACGCTCGTGGCGCTGCCCGCCTGCGCGGTGACCCCGGTCGGCGCGCCGGGGGCCCGGCCGTCGTCGGCGTCGTCGGCCCGGCTCCAGCCGCAGGACACGACCAGCAGCAGGGCTCCGCAGACCAGAACGAGCGGCACGGGTGCGCGTCGCACGGCTCCGCCTCCCCTCCGCCTCCCCGGGGACGGCATCGGCATCGACCTCAAAGGTCCGGACCAATATGCCCGGCGGGTGCGGCGGCGGCAAGAGGGCCGTACGGGGTGACCGGCGGGCGGGACCCGTGTTGGTGACCATCCGGGAGAATTACGTATGCTGAGGCTCCCTGCGGCTGAACTGTCCGAGAGGACACGGGAGTTCATGCCGCCGGCGCGGACACGCTGTCGTCGCCGGAGCCGCGCCGACGCGGGCGGCCGGGGGATCCGGGCCGGCTTCGTGCCCGGATCCCCGGCTCCCTGTGGTCACAGATAATCCTCTTGTCCCTCACGGGGCGTCAGAAGCGTGCTCCATCCGGCCCCTTCGGAGCGGCCCGAACGGTCGCGGGCACGAACCCGCAGCACAGTGGCGCGGGTCCGCCCGTCCTCGACGAGAGGGTCCCCCATCGTGCGTGTCCAGTCGCTGACGCTGGCCGCGGCCGGCGTAGCCCTGCTCGCCCCGGCCGCGGTGCCCGCTGCCGCTGTAGCCGTCCCGCCGCGGGAGCGCCCCCAGGCCCGGAGCGAGGGCGCCGTCGCCGCCACCGAACTGCTGTCCCGGGTGGGCGAATGCCACCAGATCTCCCGGGGCCGGTACCGCACCGACGCCGGCCGCCCCGCGACCGTACCCGTGTGCGGGACACGGGACGCCGTGTTCTGGAAGGCCGACCTGGACATCGACTGCGACGGCCAGAGCACCGCCCACTGCAACCGCGGCACCGACCCGGGGTTCGCCGCCACCACCGCCTACTCGCAGTCCAACGGCCGCGGCCTGAACGCCGAGACACTGCCCTACATCGTGATTCCGGCACCGAGCCGGATCTGGGACCACCGCGACGACGGCGTGCGCGGCGGCGCCGTCGCCGCCGTCGTCTACCGCGACCGGGTGCAGTACGCGGTGGTCGGCGACATCGGCCCGCGCGACCTCATCGGCGAGGCCTCCTACGCCACCGCCCGGGGCCTCGGCATCAGCACCGACCCGAACGACGGCGGTGCGCCCTCCGGCGTCACCTACATCGTGTTCAAGGACTCCCGCGTGAAGCCCGTCGAGGACCACGCGGCGGCGGTGGCGACGGGAGAGCGGCTGGCCCGCCTGTTCGCGACCGGCCAGTGACCGCCCCGCCCTCGCGCCACCCCGCCGCCCGCGCGGCCGTCACGCCTTGCGGTAGGTGTACGCCTCCGCCGCCGCGGCCTCCACCGCGTCCAGGCCCGCGCCCGTGGCGGCGGTGACCACCGCGGCCACCGCGCCCTCGACGAACGGCGCGTCCACCAGGCGGGTGCCCTCCGGCAGTTCGTCGCCCTCGGCGAGCAGTGCCTTCACGGTCAGCACCGCGCTGCCGAGGTCGCCGAGCACCGCGACCCCGGCGCCCCGGTCGACGGCGGCAGCCGCGGCGGAGATCAACTCGGCGCTGGTGCCGAGCCCGCCGTCCTCGGTGCCGCCGGCCGGAGCCACGAGCACCTTCTCGGCCCCGCCCGCGAGCCCCTTCGCCAACTGCGCGACCGAAGCGGCCACCTCCGCACTGTGTGACACCAGCACGATCCCGACCAGCTTCTCGTCGCTCACGACCGGCCCCCCGCCGGCGAAGCGGCCGCTTCGAGTGCGGCGATCAGCAGCGCCGACGAGGTGGCGCCCGGGTCCTGGTGGCCGATGCTGCGCTCGCCGAGGTAGCTCGCCCGGCCCTTGCGGGCCTGCAGCGGTGTGGTCGCCTCGGCGCCCTGCTCGGCGGCGGTCCGCGCGGCGGCGAAGCCGTCCCCGAGCGCGGCCACGGCCGGCTCCAGGGCGTCGATCATGGTCTTGTCGCCGACCACCGCCCCGCCGAGCTGCTTCACCCCCTCCACCCCCGAACCCAGCGCCGCGGCCAGCTGCTCCACGCCGACCTCGGCGGCCTCGCCGAGCGCCTTGCCGGTCCGGCGCAGCAGCGTGCCGTACAGCGGCCCGGACGCGCCGCCGACCGTCGAGATGAGCTGCCGTCCGGCGAGCGTCAGGACCGCGCCCGGCGTGGCGGGCTCCTCCTTCTCCAGGGCGGCCGTCACGGCCCGGAAGCCGCGTTGCAGATTGCTGCCGTGGTCGGCGTCCCCGATGGCCGAGTCGAGTTCGGTGAGCCGCTCCGCCTCACGGTCGACGGACGCGGCGGTCACCGCCATCCAGCGGCGGAAGAAGTCGGCGTCGAGCACTGGATCTCCTTGCGTGGTAAGGGGGTTGAGCAGTGGAATCCGGGGGTGGGAGGCGCTCACATGCCCCAGCGCAGCGCCGGGGTCCGCACCGGCGCGTCCCACAACCGCAGCAGCTCCTCGTCGATCTGACACAGCGTCACCGAGGCGCCGGCCATGTCCAGGGAGGTGACGTAGTTGCCGACGAGCGTACGGGCCACCGCGACCCCGCGCTCCGCGAGCACCCGCTGCACCTCGGCGTGGAAGCCGTACAGCTCCAGCAACGGGGTGGCGCCCATGCCGTTGACCAGCAACAGCACCGGGTTGCGCGGCGGCATGTCCTCCAGGATCGCGTTCACCGCGAAGTCGGCGATCTCCCCGGAGGTCATCATCGGCCGCCGCTCGCGGCCCGGCTCGCCGTGGATGCCGACGCCCAGCTCCAGCTCGCCGTCCGGGAGATCGAAGGTCGGGGTGCCCTTCGCCGGGGTCGTGCAGGCACTCAGGGCCACGCCGAAGCTGCGGGAGTTCTCGTTCACCCGGCGGCCGATCGCCTCCACGCGCTCCAGCGGCTGCCCCTCGGCCGCGGCGGCGCCCGCGATCTTCTCCACGAACAGGGTCGCGCCGGTGCCGCGCCGGCCGGCGGTGTAGAGGCTGTCGGTCACTGCCACGTCGTCGTTCACGAGCACCTTGGCGACCTGGATGCCCTCGTCCTCGGCCAGTTCGGCGGCCATGTCGAAGTTCAGCACGTCACCGGTGTAGTTCTTCACGACGAACAGCACCCCGGCGCCGCTGTCCACGGCGGCCGCGGCGCGCGCCATCTGGTCCGGCACCGGCGAGGTGAACACCTCCCCGGGGCAGGCGGCGGACAGCATGCCGTGGCCGACGAACCCGCCGTGCAGCGGCTCGTGCCCCGACCCGCCGCCCGACACCAGCGCGACCTGCCCGGCAACGGGAGCGTCCCGGCGGACGATCACCCGGTTCTCCACGTCCACGGTCAGATCGGGATACGCCGCCGCCATCCCGCGCAGCGCGTCCGCCACGACGGTCTCCGGCACGTTGATCAGCATCCTCATCGGTATCTCCTAGTGCGCCTTGCGGGTGGGCTCGGGACCTGCGGTTTCCGCCGCCGGGCCGGGTTCACTGGTGGTGCTGGAGGGATCATTCGGATGGAGCTAAGGGCAGTATCGACCTTGGACCGGACGAGGTCACGCGATCCGGGCGCACCTCGCGGCGGCGGGAGACGCCGACGCGGGAACTCCGGGTGCGCGCACCGCCCTTCGGCTCCTTCCTGTGGCCGCTGCCGGCCGGGTCCGCGCGGGGTGCGACACGCCTGGGGAAAATCGTTGCATCGGCGGCACGGGCGGAGCACAGTGAAGCCCCGGTCAAGACGCGGCTGGCTGATCCTTCTCCACCCAGGAAGCCCGATCCCATGGAAAACGGCCGGCCGTCCCGTGCCCGCCCTCGCGGCTCGGCCCCGCTGCTCGTGCAGACCGTGCACGAGCGACGCCCCGAGGTGGGCGGGATCAGCGTCCTGAAGGCCCGGGGCACGGTCGACGTGTCCGATGCCGTGGAGTTCTCCGAGGCGCTCGCCGAACACATCGCCCATGGCGACCGGGCGGCGGAACACCCCCTGCTGGACGTGACCGAGATGTACCTCGCCTGCCCCGCCGCCGTGCGCTCCCTGGACCGGGCCACCGGTGCCCTCGCCTTCTCCGGCCGCGCCCTGCCCGTCGTACAGCCCCGCCCGCACGCCCGCGACGCGCTGCGCACCGCGGGACTGCCGGGCGTCCGCGTGCACGCCACGATGGCATCCGCGCTGGAAGCACTGGGAGCGCGGGGAGCAATGGAAGCGCCGGGGACCCGCGCGGCGCCGGAGGCCCGCGGGGACGCGGTGGAGGTCCGCGACGACCGCGAGAGGGCCGGGAGCGGGCGGGACGCCCCGGCGACGCGCCGACGGGCGGGGCCATGAAACCCGCCTCGGATTCCGACGCCGATTCCGACGCCGGCCCGTCCGCCCCGACGGGCTCGTCCGCCACCTGCGCCGTCTCCTCCCCTTCCACCGCTGCGTCCGCCGGTGCCGGTCCCTCTGCCGTCCTGCCCGCCTCCGCCGTTCCGTCCGCCCCGGTCGTTCCGGTCGTCCCGTCCGTCCCATCCGTTCCGTCCGTTCCCGTCGGCAGGCCGGCCCCGCTCCTGATCGAGTCGTCCGTCGTCGAGGGGCTGCCCGCCGAGGGGGCGGTGCTGCTGCGTATGTCCGGCAGCCTGGACACCGAGGGCGCCCAGGCCTGGTCGGCGCAGTTGCGCGGGCATCTGGAACAGGCGGATCTCGCGGGGCTGCGGCCCGTCCTCGACATGGCCCATGTGCAGCTCGGCGGCGCCGCCGTACTGCGCGCGCTCAGCGAGACGACCCGGGCCCGCACCGGCCGTCCGGACCTGGTCATCGTCCGGGCCCGGCCCGGGCTGCGCGAGGCCGTGCATCTCGCGCGTCTCGACGGCGTCCGGCTCTACGCCACCCTCGACGACGCCCTGCGCGAGCTGGCCCGGGCCGCCACCCGCGGGGCGGACCTGCCCGCCTGGCGGTCGCAGATCTCCGATCCGCTGCGGCCCAGTTACGAGGACCTGCGCAAGGAGGTCCGCGCGCTGCGGGCCCGGGTACGCTCCGCTCCCGTCATCGGTATGGCGCAGGGTGTGGTCATGGTCCGCTACGGCCTGCCGGACTCCGCCGGCGCCTTCCGGGTACTGCGCGAGGTCTCGCAGCGGTTCAACGTGCCGCTGCGGGTGCTCGTCTCCGCCGTCGTCGTGGCCCGGCCGCCGGACGGCGCGGTCTGGTTCCCCGGGCGCCGGTCGCTGCCCGTGCCGCAGCTGCGGATCCTGGCCCGGGAGGGCCGGGACCCGCGCTACCGACGGCAGATGATCGACGCCGTGCTCCACGAGGCGCTCGCCGCCGGACGGGCCTGTGCCGGATATGTGCGGTGTGTCGACCCGGCCGTGAACGCGCTCGTGCTGGAGTCCGACCACGGCTGTGCGGATACGTTTCTGGACCACCTGGTGCGCGGCTGGGACGAGGGCGCGCCGGACACGGTCGCCCGGCTGCTCGGCCGCCGGGTGAGCGTGCCCGACGTGGCCGCCGACACGCTCCTGTCCGAGGAGTCCCGGCGGGTCCTGCTGGGCACCGGCACCCGCGCCGTCGACAGCGTCCCCGTACTGTCGGGGTCGGGGTGCTGCACCGGCGTGATCACGTTGCACTGGCCCGAGGCCGGGCACCGCCCGACCGGCGACCAGAGCCAGGCCCTCGCCCTGCTGGCCTCCGACACGGCGGCCTGGCTGAGCTGGTACCACCGCTCGGTGCTCCTCGACGCCCTGGAGGAGCTGCACCGGGAGCTGACCGGCCTGGCCGCGGGGCCCGAAGACGCCCGCGGATCAGGGCACTCCCAGCACTCCTAGGCGGGCTCACGCGCTCCCGATGGAGCCGCTACGCTCGCCGGTATGCGGATCTCCGTCTCCTCCGACATGGACGAACCCGTCGCCCGGCTGCTCCTCGCCGAGCTGGCACGACGCGGCCACGAGGTGCGGGCGCACGGCGCGCTGCTCCCGGGGGCCGACCCGCAGTGGGCGGTCTGCTCGGAGGCGGCCGCCCGGGAGGTGGCCGAGGGCACGGCCGACCAGGCGGTGGTGTGCTGCTGGACCGGCACGGGCGCGTCCATCGCGGCCAACAAGGTGCCCGGTGTCCGCGCGGCCCTGTGCACGGACGCCGTGACGGCCGACGGCGCCCGCCGCTGGAACGACGCCAACGTGCTCGCGCTCAGCCTCCGTCTGACCTCCGCACCGGTGCTGACGGAGATCCTCGACGCGTGGTTCGCCGCCGAGCCCAGCCAGGACGCCGAGGACCGGCGGAACGTGGCCCGCGTCGGCCGCCTGGACGCCGCCCGGAAGGACTTCTAGGGCCTGTCGTCACATTCCCGTCGTCCGCCCGAAGGGGGCGGGTCGCGCGGCGTACTGCCGAACACGTCGAGGCTGCGGTGCTCGACGCACGGCGCACCCACCGGCGGGGGCCGGACTTCCTCGCCGCGGAAACCGGTCTTGGCCGAGTACACCTAGGGGCGTACGGCGACCCGGCGCGGGCCGGGACTGCGTGTGTGGTGTGGCGGTGTGGTCCGGTCGGGGGGGTCGTTCGGGTCGGGGGTCAGTGGGCGCCGAGTCCGCCGCCGCCGAACGAGCCGCTGGACCCTCGGCTCCAGCGCGGACGTTCCTTCGACGCGCTCGGCCTGGTGTCCTGGTTGCTCAGCTCGTACGGGGTGAGCGGGCGACCGCCCTTGGGGATCACGGGGACGTCCTGGGATTCCCTGTTCTCCCGGACTTCCCGCACCGGCCCCTCCGGCGGCAGCGTGGGCTGCTCCTCGGGGCGGGGGCGGGGGGACTCGCGGTACTTGACTCGGGAGTTCATCCAGAATCCGCCGGCGAGCAGCGCGAGGACACCCACGGCCACGATGAACAGGACGAGGCTCATGAGGCCGCTCGCTGCGGCCAGCTGCGTCGATGCGGTACTCATAGGACAGGGATACCCCACTCAAACCCGGGCGAACCGGACACGATGCGTGACCGGTGATGGACGGACGGCGATTCCGCCGACGCCGGGCCGCCGCCGGAATTCGTCCCGAGCGCGGCATTCCCTATTACTGAAACACGTTCTACGGTGTGCGCCGTCAGGACCGCCCTTGGGGAGCCTGGAGGCGCCGTGCATCTCGACCACACGCCCGAGCAGCAGCGACTGCGCACCGAGCTGCGCGCCTACTTCGCGCAGCTGGTGCCGGACAACGCCTACGCCCGGTACGCCGACCCGGCCGCGCAGAAGCGGTTCTACCGCGACACCATCCGCCGGCTCGGCACCGACGGCTGGCTCGGCGTGGGCTGGCCGAAGGAGTACGGCGGGCGCGGCATGACGGCGATGGAGCAGTTCATCTTCTTCGACGAGGCCGCCCAGGCCGGCGTACCGCTGCCGCTCATGGCGCTGAACACCGTCGGCCCGACGCTGATGCGCTTCGGCACCGAGGAGCAGAAGGCGTACTTCCTGCCGCGCGTCCTCTCCGGCGAGATCGACTTCGCGATCGGCTACAGCGAGCCCGACGCCGGCACCGACCTGGCCGCGCTGAAGACCAGGGCCGTACGGGACGGGGACGAGTACGTCGTCAACGGGCAGAAGATCTGGACGACGAACGGCGACACCGCGGACTGGGTGTGGCTCGCCACCCGCACCGACCCCGCCGCCCCGCCGCACAAGGGCATCACCATGCTGCTGGTGCCGACGTCCGACCCCGGCTACTCCTGCACCGTCATCAACACCCTCGCCTCGCACGACACCACCGCCAGCTACTACGAGAACATCCGCGTCCCGGTCTCCCGCCGCGTCGGCGAGGAGAACCAGGGCTGGCGGCTGATCACCAACCAGCTCAACCACGAGCGCGTCACCCTCGCCGCCCACGGCACGATGGCCATCCGCGCCCTGAACGACGTCCAGCGCTGGGCGCGCGAGACCAAGCTCGCCGACGGCCGCCGGGTCGCCGATCTGGCCTGGGTGCGCCGACTGCTGGCCCGCACCCACACCCGGCTCGACGCGATGAAGCTCATGAACTGGCAGATGGTCACGGCCGTCCAGGAGGGCACGCTCACCCCGCAAGACGCCTCCGCCGTCAAGGTCTACGGCTCCGAGGCCCGCCGGGACGCCTACGCCTGGCTCATGGAGATCACCGCGGCGGCCGGACCCCTCAAGGAGGGCTCCGCGGGCGCCGTCCTGCACGGCGAGCTGGAGCGCGGCTACCGTTCGGCGGTCATCTTCACCTTCGGCGGCGGCAACAACGAGATCCAGCGCGAGATCATCTCCTGGATCGGTCTGGGGATGCCGAGGGTGCGGCGTTAGCCTGCGGACATGGGCGATCCCGGGCTCTTCACGCCGAACTCCGTGACCTGGCAGATGCACGGCGACCCCATGATGTGGGTCGCCGGCGTCCGCGCACTGTACCTCCAGGCGCTGCACCCGCGTGCGGTGCGCGGCGTGCTCCAGAACTCCACTGCGTTTGATCGTCGAAAGGGTGGCCGGCACGACGCCTGGGGCCGGCTCATGCGCACCGCCGGCTTCGTCGGCACGACGACGTACGGCACGACCGAGGCGGCGGAGCGGGCCGGCGCCCGCGTCCGGAAGATCCACGGCATGCTCGGCGCGACCGACCCGGACACCGGCGAGCGCTACCGCGTGGACGAACCCGCGCTGCTGCTGTGGGTCCACTGTGCGGAGATCGACTCGTATCTGCACGTCCTGCGCCGCTCCGGCTTCCCCCTCACCGACGCCCACGCCGACCGCTACATCGCCGAACACCGCGTCAGCGCACGCCTGGTGGGCCTCGACCCCGGGACCGTTCCGGCGAGCCGCGCGGAACTGGCCGCGTACTTCGAGAAGGTGCGCCCGGAACTGGCCGCGGGACCCGAGGCGCATGTGGTGGACGACTTCCTCCTCCGCCCGCCGACGCATCCCCTCCTCGTACCGGCGCGCGAGGTGCTCTGGCGGCGCGTGGCGCACCTGGCGTACGCCGCTCTGCCTCCGTACGCCCATGAGCTGTACGGCAGACCGGCCCCCGCACCTGCGGTCGTCACCCGCCGGCTGCGGGCCACGGGCAGGCTGTCGCGTGCCGTTCCCGCACGTCTGCGCTGGCAGTTGCCGCCCAAACACGTCCTGCGCGCGATGGCGAGGCTCGGCCCGGACGCGCGTCCGGCACCGTACAAACTTGGACGATAGGCCGCCATACTGGACGAGCAGGGGGGTGTGGCGCGGATCGGGCCGGCGCGGTGCGGCCGGATGCGGTCCGGGCCGGTCTCCGGGGGCGGGGGCGGACGGCGACGGGGCGGCGGATCGCGATGGGGGAGAACAGGCTCGTTCAGGGCCGGTACCGGCTGCTCGAACTGCTCGGGCGGGGCGGGATGGGCGAGGTGTGGCGGGCCCGGGACGAGTCCCTGGGCCGGCAGGTCGCGGTGAAGTGCCTCAAACCGCTGGGGCCTTACCACGATGCGGCCCTCTCCGGCGTGTTGCGGGAGAGGTTCCGCCGCGAGGCCCGGGTGGCCGCCGCGCTCTCGCACCGCGGGGTGACCGTCGTCCACGACTTCGGCGAGTGCGACGGCATGCCGTACCTGGTCATGGAGTTGCTGGACGGCCGCGACCTGAGCCGCATGCTGGAGGAGAACAAGGGGCATCCGCTGCCCGTGGACGAGGTGGCGGACATCGCCGACCAGATCGCCGCCGCCCTCGCCTACACCCATCAACGCGGCATCGTGCACCGCGACCTGAAGCCCGCGAACATCGTGCGGCTGGCCGACGGCACCGTGAAGATCTGTGACTTCGGCATCGCCCGCCTCGGCCAGGACATGGGCCTCACGGCCCGGCTGACCGGCACCGGCGTCGCCCTGGGCACCCCGCACTACATGTCCCCGGAACAGATCGGCGGCGGCGAGGTGGACCGGCGCAGCGACCTGTACTCGCTGGGCTGCGTGCTGTACGAAATCGCCACCGGGGCGCCGCCGTTCGACCTGCCGGACGCCTGGGCGATCCTCATCGGCCACCGGGACACCCCGCCGCGGCCGCTGCGCGAACTGCGTCCCGAACTGCCCGGCCACCTGGAGGAGATCATCCTCGCCCTGCTCGCCAAACGACCGGAGGAACGGCCGTACGACGCCGGGGAGTTGGTCCGCCGGATCAGGGCGGGGCGCGTACCGGCCCGGGCCGGCGCACCGGAGGCGCCCGGAACGAGCGCGCGGCCGTGCCCGGCGAGCGGCGACCGCCGCGTGGGCGCGACCGGCGGCGACGTCCCCGGCGGCCCCGACGTCCCCGTGGGCGATCGACGGTCCATCACGACCACGACCACGACCCTCGCCGCGGAGCGCCTCGTTCGCGGCGGCCGCTTCACCGACGCGCTGGCGGCCTACACGGACGTCGCCGAGGCGAGAGCGCGCGTGCTCGGCACCGACCACCCGGACACGCTCGCCGCCCGCCAGGAGACCGCCTACGTCCTCGGTCGGCTGGGCCGCCACTTCGAGGCCCATCAGGTGTACGCCGCCGTGCTGGCCGCACGGGTGCGGGCCATGGGCCCCGACCACCCGGACACGCTGCGCTGCGGGCACAATCTCGCCTGCACCCTCGGCAGACTGGGCCGCCTGGACGACGCGCTGCGCACGGCCCTCGACGTGGCCGCGGCGCGGGCGCGCGTGCTCGGTGCGGACCATCCGGACACCCTGGTCTCTCACTGCGAAGTCGCCTATGCGCAGGGGCAGTTGGGGCGCTGGGAGAAGGCTCTCGCGCTGTACCGAGAGGTCGCCGCGACCCGGGCGCGGGTACTCGGTCCGGACCACGCCGACACCCTCGCCGCCCGCTACGAGACGGCGCTCAGCCTCGGTCGGCTGGGCCGCAGCACGGACGCCCTGCGGCTGTACCGCGAACTGATCGAGGACCGCACCCGCGTCCTGGGGCCGGACCACCCCGACACCCTGCGCGCCCGGCACGGCCTCGGGGTCCACCTCGGCCGGCTCGGCCGCTGGGAGGAGGCCCTGGCCGAGGCCCGCGACGTGTGCCTGCTGCGCGAGCAGGCCCTCGGGCCCGCCCACCCGGACGCGCTCGTCAGCCACCGGGAGGTCGCGGTCGCCCTGGGCTGGCTGGGCCGGTGGGGCGAGGCCCTCGCCGAGTACCGCCGGGTCGCCGCCGCCCGTGAGCGCCTCCTCGGCCCCGACCACCCCGACACCCTCGCCAGCCGCAACGACGAGGCCCACTGCCTGGAGCGCCTCGGCCGGGGCACCGAGGCGGGCGAGCTGTACCGCCGGGTCGCAGTGCTGCGCCAACGGCTCGCGCCCGGCGGGGCCTGACCTTCGACGACGCTTGGTTTCCGGGATGCTTGGGCTCGGGGGGTGCCGCCGGTTCGCGGGGAGTGCGTGGCTCCGGGCGGTGCTTGGTCTCCGGGGGTGCCTGGTCTCCGAGAGCGCTCGGGCTCGGGGGGTGCCGCGCCTCCAGGGGTGCCCGGGTTCTGGTGGTGCCCGGGTTCTGGTGGTGCTTGGCCTCCGCGGCGCCTGGTCTCCGGCGGTGCCGGACCTCCGGGAGCGCGCGACCTCCGGGGGAGCGTGGCTGTGGCGGCGCCTGGCCTGTGGGGGTGCCCGGCTTCTGGTGGTGTCCGCCTCCGGCGGTGCTTGGTCTCAGGGAGCGCCCGGGCTCTGGCGGCGCTTGACCTCCGGCTGCACCTGGCCGCTGGCGGTACCTCCTCCCGGCCGTGCTTGATCTCCGGCGGTGTCTGGCTCCCGCGGTACCCGTCCTCCGCCATGTCCGTCCTCTGCCGTGTCCGTCCTCCGCGGTACCTGGCCTGCGCCGTGCCCGTCCTCGGCGGTGCCCGTCCTCCGCTCCGTTCGTCCTCCGCTCCGTTCGTCCTCGGCGGTGTCCGTCCTCGGCGGTACCTGGCCTGCGCCGTGCCCGTCCTCGGCGGTGTCCGGCCTCCGCTCCGTTCGTCCTCGGCGGTGTCCGTCCTCCGCCGTGCCCGGCCCCGTGCGGCCGCGTCAGCCGTGCCCGACCTCGGCCGGAGCGTGCCTCTGGTCGCCGTGGATCAGTACGTGTTACGAAGGACCATGCCTGCCACCGAGGGAACCCGCACCTACGACGCCGTCATCGTCGGCGGCGGACACAACGGCCTGGTCGCCGCCGCCTACCTGGCCCGGGCGGGCCGCTCCGTCCTGGTGCTGGAGCGGCTCGGACACACCGGCGGTGCCGCCGTGTCCACCCGTGCCTTCACCGGCGTCGACGCCCGGCTGTCGCGCTACTCCTACCTGGTCAGCCTGCTGCCGCAGAAGATCGTGCGCGAACTCGGCCTCGACTTCCGGGTACGCTCGCGCACCATCTCCTCGTACACCCCCGCCGAACGGGACGGCCGACCGACCGGACTCCTCGTCGGCGGCGGCGAGGAGCGCACCCGGGCGGCCTTCGCCCGGCTGACCGGCGGCGAGCGCGAGTACGCGGCCTGGCAGCGTTTCTACGGCAGGACCGCCCGCGTCGCCGAGCGCGTCTTCCCGACTCTCACCGAGCCCCTGCCCACCCGGGACGAACTGCGCCGACGCGTCGACGACGAGACCGCCTGGCGCGCGCTGTTCGAGGAGCCGATCGGTGTCGCCGTCGAGGAGAACTTCGCCGACGACCTGGTGCGGGGCGTGGTCCTCACCGACGCCCTCATCGGCACCTTCGCCGACGCCCACGACCCGTCCCTCGTGCAGAACCGCTGTTTCCTCTACCACGTCATCGGCGGCGGCACCGGCGCCTGGGACGTGCCCGTCGGCGGCATGGGTGCCCTCACCGACGCGCTGGCCGCCGCGGCCCGCTCGGCGGGCGCCGAACTGCGCACCGGGCACGAGGCGGTGCGCATCGCCACCGACGGCGAGCGCGCCGAGGTCACCTACCGCACCGCCGACGGCGAGGGAGTCGCCGCCGCCCGGCACGTCCTCGTGAACGCCTCCCCGCGGGAACTGGCCACGCTCACAGGGGACTTGGCACCCGAGCCCGCCGAGGGCGCCCAGCTCAAGGTCAACATGCTGCTCACCCGGCTGCCGAAGCTGCGCGACCCGGACACCGACCCGCGCGAGGCGTTCGCCGGCACCTTCCACGTCGCCGAGGGCTATCGGCAGCTCGCCACCGCCCACGACCAGGCCGCCGCCGGTGAACTCCCCGACGCGCCGCCCTCGGAGATCTACTGCCACTCGCTGACCGACCCCTCGATCCTCGGTCCCGAACTCGCCGAGCGCGGCTACCAGACGCTCACCCTGTTCGGCCTGCACACCCCGGCCCGGCTCTTCGACCGGGACAACGACGCCGTACGCGAGGAGCTGCTGAAGTCCACCCTCGCCCAGCTCGACGCCCACCTCGCCGAGCCGCTGGCCGACTGCCTGGCCACCGACGCCGACGGCCGCCCCTGCATCGAGGCGAAGACCCCGCTCGACCTGGAACGGGACCTCGGGCTGCCCGGCGGCAACATCTTCCACCGCGCCCTGTCCTGGCCCCACACCCAGGAGGGCACGGGACGTTGGGGCGTGGAGACCGGGCACGCGAACGTCCTGCTGTGCGGCGCGGGCGCGGTGCGCGGGGGAGGGGTGAGCGGGGTGCCGGGGCACAACGCGGCCATGGCGGTGCTGGAGGCCACCGCCTCGTGACAGTCCGGCAGTGAAAAGAATCTGACGGAACGTCAGAAAGGCTCTTCCGTCGGCACGTCGGCTGCGGCATCCTGCGCCCATGCAGACGGAGCTGAGCAAGAGACTGGGAGTCGAGCACGCCGTCTTCGGCTTCACGCCGTTCCCTGCCGTCGCCGCGGCCATCAGCCGGGCCGGCGGCTTCGGCGTGCTCGGCGCGGTTCGCTACACCGCCCCCGACGACCTCAAACGCGACCTCGACTGGATCGAGGCACACGTCGGCGACCGGCCGTACGGGCTGGACGTGGTGATGCCCGCGAAGAAGGTGGAGGGCGTCTCCGAGGCGGACGTCGAGGCGATGATCCCCGAGGGACACCGGCAGTTCGTGCGGGACACCCTCGCCGGGCACGGGGTGCCGGAGCTGGCCGAGGGCGAGGCCTCCGGGTGGCGCATCACCGGCTGGATGGAGCAGGTCGCCCGCACCCAGCTCGACGTCGCCTTCGACTATCCGATCAGACTGCTCGCCAACGCCCTCGGCTCCCCGCCCGCGGACGTCGTCGCCCGCGCCCACGACCGGGACGTCCTGGTCGCCGCGCTCGCCGGCAGCGCCCGGCACGCCCGCAAGCACCAGGAGGCGGGCATCGACGTCGTCGTCGCCCAGGGATACGAGGCCGGCGGCCACACCGGGGAGATCGCCACGATGGTGCTCACCCCCGAGATCGTGGACGCCGTCGCCCCGCTGCCCGTCCTGGCCGCCGGCGGCATCGGCAGCGGACAGCAGGTGGCGGCCGCCCTCGCGCTCGGCGCCCAGGGCGTATGGCTGGGCTCCGTCTGGCTGACCACCACGGAAGCCGATCTGCACGCGCCCGCGCTGACCCGCAAACTGCTCGCCGCCGGGTCCGGGGACACCGTCCGCTCCCGTGCCCTGACGGGCAAGCCCGCGCGGCAGCTGCGCACCGAGTGGACCGACGCCTGGGACGACCCGGCAGGCCCCGGCACCCTGCCCATGCCGCTCCAGGGGCTGCTGGTGGCCGAGGCGGTCTCCCGGATCCAGAAGTACGAGGTCGAACCGCTGCTCGGCACGCCCGTCGGCCAGATCGTGGGCCGGATGAACAGCGAACGCAGCGTCCAGGCCGTCTTCGACGACCTCACCCGCGGCTTCGAACGGGCCGTGGACCGCATCAACCGCATCGCCGGAAGGAGCGGCCGGTGACCGGCACACCCCCCGCGGGATCCAGCACACCCCCCGCCGGATTCTGGGCCCAGGCCACGCACGACCCCGACCGCACGGCGTTGATCGCACCCGACGGCGAGGAGTGGACCGCCGGACGTCTGCACGCCGCGGCCAACCGGCTCGTCCACGGTCTGCGCGCGGCCGGCCTGGAGCGCGGCGACGCCTTCGCCGTCGTCCTGCCCAACGGCGTCGAGTTCTTCACCGCCCACCTGGCCGCCACCCAGGCCGGCCTCTATCTGGTCCCGGTCAACCACCACCTCGTCGGCCCCGAGATCGCCTGGATCGTCGCCGACTCCGGGGCGAAGGTGCTCATCGCCCACGAGCGGTTCGCCGACGCGGCACGCGCCGCCGCCGACGAGGCGGGCCTGGCGCCGACCCACCGGTACGCGGTCGGCGCGATCGAGGGTTTCCGGCCGTACGCCGGGCTCCTGGACGGGCAGCCGGAGTCGGCGCCCGCCGGCCGCGAGCTCGGCTGGGTCATGAACTACACCTCCGGTACGACGGGACGCCCGCGCGGCATCCGCCGCCCGCTGTCCGGCAAGGCCCCCGAGGAGGCCTACCTGGGCGGATTCCTCGGCATCTTCGGCATCCGGCCGTTCGACGACAACGTCCATCTCGTCTGCTCGCCGCTGTACCACACGGCCGTCCTCCAGTTCGCGGGCGCGTCGCTGCACATCGGGCACCGGCTGGTCCTGATGGACAAGTGGACTCCGCAGGAGATGCTCCGCGTCATCGACGCCCACCGGTGCACGCACACGCACATGGTCCCGACCCAGTTCCACCGGCTGCTGGCCCTCCCGGACGCGGTGCGGGCCCGCTACGACGTCTCGTCCATGCGGCACGCCATCCACGGCGCCGCCCCCTGCCCCGACCACGTCAAGCGAGCCATGATCGACTGGTGGGGGCACTGCGTGGAGGAGTACTACGCCGCCAGCGAGGGCGGGGGTGCCTTCGCCACCGCCGAGGACTGGCTGAAGAAGCCCGGTACGGTCGGCAAGGCCTGGCCGATCAGCGAACTCGCGGTCTTCGACGACGACGGCAAGCGGCTGCCGCCCGGTCAACTCGGCACCGTCTACATGAAGATGAGCACCGGCGGCTTCGCCTATCACAAGGACGAGGCCAAGACCCGCAAGAACCGCATCGGTGACTTCTTCACGGTGGGCGACCTGGGTGTCCTCGACGAGGACGGCTACCTGTTCCTCCGCGACCGCAAGATCGACATGATCATCTCCGGCGGGGTCAACATCTACCCGGCCGAGATCGAGTCCGTGCTCCTCGCCCACCCGGCCGTCGCCGACGCCGCCGCCTTCGGCATCCCGCACGACGACTGGGGCGAGGAGGTCAAGGCCGTCGTCGAACCGGCGCCGGGCCACGAGCCCGGCCCGGAGCTCGCCGCAGCCCTCCTCGACCACTGCGCCGAGCGGCTCGCCGGCTACAAGCGGCCCAAGAGCGTCGACTTCATCGCCGAGATGCCCCGCGACCCCAACGGCAAGCTCTACAAGCGGCGACTGCGGGATCCGTACTGGGAGGGCCGTACCCGCCCGGTGTGACAGCGGTGCGGTCCCGCCCGGAGACGTTCCCGAGCGGGACCGCACGGTCAGTGTTCGCTCACGCGGACCACCCGGAGCGCGGGCGAGGACAGCACGTCCCGCTCGCAGAACCGGGCCGTCACCTACTTCTCACCGGAGAACAGCCGGGTCTGGTCGCTGAAGTGGGACGAGTTCGGATTCGAGGACTGGGAGTACGTCAGCAGCGTACGGGCCACCGGGCATCCGCTGCCGTCCCAGCCGACGGCCTGGATGTGACTGGAGCCCGTCGTCACCTCCGTGTAGCCGCCCTGGCCCCATTACGTGAGCACCCACGGCAACCTTCCCGGCTGCGTGGTGAGAGCCTGCGGCCGGGAAGGTGTTGACTACGCCGAGAGCAGCTTGATCAGCCGCTCGGTGATGGCGCGGGAAGCGCCGGTGGAGGCTCCACGGACGGCCTGCCCGATGAGCTGCAGGGCGATGCTGGTCCTGGCCTCAGTGGCTGGCGGGCGCGTAGCGTTGGGCATCTGGGTCCCCTCTCGAAGGCTGGATCCTGAGTGGCCCGTCGGTGTTG
Organism: Streptomyces sp. NPDC025793; assembly: GCF_055558375.1. NCBI lineage: Bacteria > Bacillati > Actinomycetota > Actinomycetes > Kitasatosporales > Streptomycetaceae > Streptomyces > Streptomyces sp. NPDC025793. Next base: position 124,716 of record NZ_JBVHMR010000013.1, read on the forward strand.
GTTGGAGGCCTTCCGGCGGGCCGCTTCAATGTCAGCACGCTGGGTAGCGGACTGTTCAGAGCCCGGAACCAAGCGCGACCAAGTGGGACTTCCCGGGATTTGGTCCGACGTTCGTTAAGGGGGAGCCGTGCCGAATCGGCGACGCACTATCGATCGCTCACACCCGCTGGGCAGGTTCGCCGTTCAGCTATCCGAACTGCAGGACAGCGCCATAGCGCGAGCTGGAGGCAGCCAAGCGGCTCGGGAGCTCAGCATCGACAAGGTGGCTAGCGGCAAGTGGGCAACGAGTCGGACGGCGATCTACGCCGCGCTCAACGGGACTCGATTGGCATCGATGAACACGCTGTGCGCGATGGTGTCCGCCTGGCACCCGCAGGCAGAGAAAGGCATCGCTGAGTGGCAAAAGCTGCGGCGCGACGTCGAGGAACAGTTGGCCGCTTTGCGGGGCGGGAGGCCCGCGAGGGCTGTGGAGGTTGAGGTCACGCCTGCGGTTCAGCAACCAGAGCCCGTTCGGGTACTTGACGAGGGAGCATTGATCCAGCTGCGAGTCTTGCTGGCCGATAGGCTGGCACAGGTTCGGCTGCCCAAGACCCGGCTTGCGGCGCGCTCTGGTCTGGGACGAACCACCGTACATGAGGCCTTCGCCCAAGGCAGGCCGGCGCCATCTGCGGCGACGGTCGCCGCGCTCGCCCGGGCGCTATCCCTCGATGCAGCTCATCTCCTTGAGTTGCATCGGCAAGCTGTCGGTTGAGTCCATTGGTGTTCGACTCAGTTCAGGTGAACCTTCCTGAACATCGGCGTCGTGACTCGAACGCGATCTTCACGCCTCCGGGAACGACGGTTGCCTTGTCACCGCGTGTGGTCTCCGGGCGCGTATCGGTTCCCTATTCCGCCGGCTTCGGTGACGAGCCGGGCGGCGGTCTTGTCGTGGTAGCCCAGGGCCTTGCCGATGACGGGCGCGGGAGCGTGGAGGACGAGGTGTCGGATGGCGGAGGTGCGGGCTCGTTGGGCTGGGACGCCGAGGTCGCGGAGGGAGCTGAGCAAGGTGCGGTGGCGATCTCGCCCATGTCGCCCCTGAGCGCGAGGACTTGGAAGAGCCGGATGTCCCCGGCCGCCGTCCTCTTCGGCGACGACACCCGACAGCTCATGTCCAGGCACGCTCGGAGTGGAGTAGCCGTACGACATCCAGGAGGAGGCAGGCATCACTCAGAAGCCCACGCGCTCATGGCGTCGGCGACCTGGTTGTCGTGGCCAGCCACGGGACGGGCATGGAGCCGCTGCCTCGGCCGGACAGAGCGATGGGACGGGGCAGTGCAGGGGCCTTCGCCTACGCGGGCCGCGGAGGAGCGCCTGAAGTTTCTGCCCGCCTGTTGCGGATCCGTCGCAGGCAGATGGCGACAACGGCCATGAGCAGCAGCGCCTGCAGATAGGGCATGGCTCGGTAACCGGTCTGCAAGACCACGTAGTTGAGCCAGTCCGGGTGCATCGGGTAAGGCAGACCGGGGTCGAACGGCAGCGTCATGCAGGTGGTGTGCGCGATCAGAACGAGGTCGAACCAGGAGCGGGGCAGCATCGCTACGAGGATCCAGGCGACCGCGTCGTACCACGGCCGGACGTAGGCGGTGCCGAGCAGGTACCCGGCGGCGAGTGCCAGGGCCGGGCGGGCCGTCGCCTGGACGATGGCGCCGGCCTCGACCGGTGGCAGCGCTACCAGAAGCAGAGCAGCGATGCCGAGGACCATCAGGATTTCCACGACCGGCACGAGGTGCACGGCTGCGGAACCGAACACCGGTGTCAGCAGTCTGCGCTGAAGCAGCGGCCACGGGGAACCGACCACTGGCTGGTTGCTGACGGCCGCGGCATTACGGATGGCCCGCGGCACGATGCCGTATCCGAGTGCCAGCAGCAGTACACCGGCCGACGCGGCGGCGACCAGGCGGCGTCGGTCGTGCCGCATGCCCCATGCGAAGGGCAGCGCGAAGATCCCCAGTGTGAGCTTGACCGCGGTCGCCGCCGCGAGCGCGAGGCCGACGGTGAGACCGGAACGCCGCAGCGCCCAGAAGGCGACAACCGCACAGAATGCACCGAGCACATCAACGTGGGGTCCCACCACCAGGTTCCACAGCAACACCGGGTTGAGTGTCCACAGCAGCTGCGAGCGCACCTGCCGTTGTGGATCCGGTCCGGCCAGACGCAGCAGGAGCGCCCCAGTGGCGACGAACGCGGCACCGTTGAGCAGGGACAGCACCCACACGGTGAGCAGCATCGAGGTGCTGCCGACCAGCGAGGCGGCCCATTCGGTCGCGGTAACCAGAGGCCCGTAGACCGACGGATTGTGCAGCCATGGTTCAGCGATCGACAGTTGTCCGATCGGGTCGCCGTTCCGGGCCAGTCCAAAAGGCGTCACCCGGTACGGGTCGAGCCCGAGGGCGGCCATCCGGCCGTACGCGGCGTAGTTCAGCGGATCCGTGGTTCCCAAGGCGGGCACGCACATCAGGCCGAGGACGGCGAGCGTGCCGGCAGCGAGCAACCTGCGGGGGCGGGGTGACCATCCGCGGCGCGCCGCGGCGAGCCCAGCGATCACAGCGGCAGTGCCGACGAGCAGCACCACGGCGACGAGCACCCAGATGAGGAGATCCGGCGGGCGAACGTTCCAGAACCATGGCGGAAGGTATCCTGCGGGCCCGAACGATGGTTCGACGGCAGAAGGTCCCAGCAGCCCCACAAGGACCATGAGCAGAACACAGCCGGCGTATGCCAACAGGGCGCCGTTACCGAGAGCCCTGCCACCGCCAGATCCACCCGCACCCTCCGCGACAGGCGGACGGGATTCGGAATTCCCCCTTGAGACCAGGGAAGACGACAGATTGCCTGACACGCCTATGGCCTCGGCCTTCGTGATCAGTGAGCCCAAACAAAACCGCCCTGGTTGGTCGGGGTCCAGAACGCTGCTCAACTATTGACGCAATGAGCGCCGTACAAGACACGGCCAGGTGAAAATCGGGTTACTTCACAGTGTCCAAGGAGCGCCACACGGTCGATCTCGACCCGCCTCTCACATGGGACCCGCACTCCCAACACATCGGCAGGGAGGTGGAGTTGTCGGCCGCGGCGAGCAGGTAAGCCAACGGATTTCCCTCTCGGGTCTCCAGTGCAGGTAGCGTCCTGGCGTCTTGGGGTTCCAGCCGACGTCGGCGAGCGGGCGCGTTACCTCGACGATGCTCTCTTCGGTGATGGGGCTGCCGTCGGTGTCCCAGGCATCGCCGGAGGCCAGGACGGTGAGCAGGGCTTTCACGATCGGGGCGGGGGTGGCGCCGGTCATGGTGAGGTGCCACATGCGGTGCGAGACCGGTGTTTTGTATCCGGCCACGGTCCAGGCTGTCTCGCGGGGGTGGCTTTCGTGTACGCGTTCGATGCGCAGGGTCTGGGACTCGTGGATCGCGTGAGTGGTGTCGTCGGAGAAGGTCCGCCACTTCTCAAACTCATCGTGTGCGGCGAGGAATTCGTCGAGGACGGCGTCGTGGTCGCCCGGGTCGGCGGCGTAGGTCGGTACGCGATCCGGTTTCGGGGCTGGGGGTTCGGGTTCGGCGGTCGGGGCGCTGAGTGAGGTGCGGGCTTGGGCGGCCTGGCGCTCGCTGTGGGTCATCGGTGCGTCATCCGCACGGCCGCCGTCGCGCCGGACGACCTCACCGGTGATGCCTGGGACTCGATGGAAGAGCGGCTGCGGTTCTCGTCGGGAGTGTCGCGGCCTAGATCGGACATGCCCCGGCTCCGGTACCAGGGGGGATTGCTGCCGGGGCCGTGACGTGCCGCCCAGGGAGAGATTTGTGGAGGACCGCAAGCCCCTGGTGCAGCGGGGTCTCTCTCGGCAGGTTGGCGATGCACAGTAATCACGACTTGATCATGGTCTTGGAGTTCTCGGCGTACGGGGCGTCCTTGAGCGTGGGCATGCGGGCGGGCCCGAAGATGCCGGGCTGGACGGCGTCGGGGTCACTGCCGGGCGCACAGGCGCCGCGCGAGCCGTCGAGCACCGCGAGACCCGCCTGCGGGTAGGTGACCTTGCCGAGGTCGGTGGAGCAGCGGGCCACCAGGTCGTCGGTGATCCGGGGCAGCACCTGCGACTGGGTGTAGAGGCTGTGGCCCGAGGAGTCCGCGGCGATGGTGTTCACCCAGGGCAGACCCTGGTGCCGGCCGAGGGACGCGAGGACGTCCGCCGTCGAGCGCGCCCTGCCGAAGTCGAGGGAGGTGTCCGCGAACCGCATGTTCGCGGCGTTCGCGTCGCTGAGCGCGTAGGCCGTCGTGGTGGTCCACGGCAGCGGCGGCCCGCCGGTCCCGCTGTCGGCGACGACCGGGCCGTAGCGCGTCCACCACTGGGTCCGGGTGACCGGGGCGCCGTGCTCGACGGGCACCGTCACGCTCCGCCTGGTCATCCGCTCCGGCCTGCCGTCCACCCGGTAGACGGTGGGGTCCAACGGGTCCAGGGTCAGCCGGGTCAGGTTGTACGGGACACCGGTGGACACGGTGTGGCTCCACGCCACGTACGCGTTGTAGCCGATGGAGATGGTCGGCCAGCCGAGGAGCGAGGCGCCGGCGACGTTCAGTTCGCCCGGGATGGTCTGCTGTGCCTGCCAGAACCGGCGTCCGCCCTGCCACGGGTAGTGCGGGTTGCCCAGCAGCAGGCCGCGGCCGTTCGCCGTCGCGGCACCGCTGAAGGCGACCGCGTTCGAGCCCATGTCCGCGTCGGCGGTCCGGGCTCGCACGGCCTTGACCAGCGCCTGGGCGTCGGCGCCGCGCGCGTGGGCGGTGGCGCCGGCGGGCGGCTGCGCGCCGGTGATGTCGTCCACGGCGCCGCCCTGGCCGCCGAGCACGGCGATGGCGTAGAAGCGGGCGGCCCGTCCAGCGTCGTGACCGGCCGCACCCAGGCGGCGCCCCGGCACGCCGGGTCGGTGATCCGGTTCTGCCGCAGCCAGGCGTCGTAACCGGCGGCGAAGCCCCGCATCAGGTCCCGCACGTCCTTGCTCGGGCCGAGCGGCGCCGGTGCGGCCATCAACTTCCGTACGGTGCCCGCCTGGTGCACCCCGCGGAAGTACAGGTCGCTGGACAGGTTGCCGGAGGCCGACGACAGCGACCTGTCGGTCGTCGCGTCCGGGCCGAAGAAGCGGGAGCGTTCGCCGCGTACGGTCACGAAGCCGTCGGCCAGGGTGCACACCTGGTCGGCGGCCTGCGCCCAGCCGGTGCCGAAGCCGAGGTCCGCGTAGTTCCCGGCGACGATGTGCGGAATGCCGTACTCGGTGTAGCGGATGACGGCGGACAGCCCGCCCTGTGCGGGGTGTTCCTGGTGGCCCGGCCGCGCGGCCGCGGCGGCCGGCAGCGCGGACGAGGCGGTGAACAGGGCGACGGCGGCGACGGCCAGTCGTCTCAGGTGGCTGCGCAATGGTGCCTCCCAACCTCATTGAGGGAAGGAGCTGTTGAGCCACCGGAGGGCGCGTGCCCCCCGGTGCTTGACCTGCCCCGGTGACGGACCGAGGATCATGAGTCATGACGCAGGGACACGGCAGCACGGTTGACGGGGTGCTGCGGCGCAGCGCCCGGCGCACCCCGGCGCGCCTCGCGCTGGAGTACGGCGAGCGACGGTGGACGTACGAGGAACTGGACGACGCCGTCTCCCGCGCGGCCTCGGTACTGCGCGCGCAGGGACTCGCGCCCGGCGACCGGGTCGCCGCCTACGGCCACAACTCCGACGCCTATCTGATCGCCTTCCTCGCCTGCGCCCGGGCCGGCCTGGTCCATGTGCCGGTCAACCAGAACCTCACCGGCGACGACCTGGCGTATCTCCTCACCCAGTCCGGCAGCACCCTGGTGTTCACCGACCCGGACCTGGCGGACCGACTCCCGGACGGCGTACGGATGTTGCCGCTGCGGGACGCCGAGGACTCGCTGCTGGCCCGCCAGGCGCAGGCACCGCCGTACGACGGCCCGGAACCCCGCACCGAGGACCTGGTGCAACTGCTTTACACCTCCGGCACGACGGCCCTGCCCAAGGGCGCGATGATGACCCACCGGGCGCTCGTGCACGAGTACCTGAGCGCCATCGCCGCCCTCGACCTGAGCGCGGGCGACCGTCCGGTGCACGCGCTCCCCCTCTACCACTCGGCGCAGATGCACGTGTTCCTGCTGCCCTACCTGGCGGTCGGCGCGACCAACGTCATCCTGAACTCCCCGGACGCAGACCGCCTGTTCGACCTGATCGAAGCGGGCCGTGCGGACAGCCTGTTCGCGCCGCCCACGGTGTGGATCGCGCTCGCGGGCCGGCCCGACTTCGCCACCCGTGACCTCGACGGGCTGCGCAAGGCCTACTACGGTGCCTCGATCATGCCCGTCCCGGTGCTGGAGCGCCTGCGCGCACGCCTGCCGGGGCTGGCCTTCTACAACTGCTTCGGGCAGAGCGAGATCGGCCCGCTGGCCACGGTGCTCGCCCCCGACGAGCACGAGGGCCGCCTGGACTCGTGCGGCCGCACCGTGCTCTTCGTGGACGCGCGGGTGGTGGACGACCGGGGCGAGGACGTGCCCGACGGCACCCCCGGCGAGATCGTCTACCGCTCCCCGCAGTTGTGCGAGGGCTACTGGGACAAGCCCGACGAGACCGCCGAAGCCTTCCGCGACGGCTGGTTCCACTCGGGCGACCTCGCGGTCCGCGACGCCGACGGCTACTTCACGATCGTGGACCGGGTGAAGGACGTCATCAACTCCGGTGGGGTGCTGGTGGCTTCACGCCAGGTCGAGGACGCCCTCTACACGCATGAGGCCGTCGCCGAGACCGCGGTGATCGGCCTCCCGGACGACCGCTGGATCGAGGCCGTCACCGCCGTCGTCGTCCCGCGCGGTGAGGTGACGGAGGACCAGCTCATCACCCATGTGAAGGAGAAACTCACCCCCTTCAAGGCCCCCAAGCGCATCGTGTTCGTGTCCGAACTGCCCCGCAACGCCAGCGGCAAGATCCTCAAGCGCGAACTGCGGGACCGCTTCAGCCGCTGACACCGGTGTGCGCCCGGGACGGAGCCGGCAGCAGCGCCTCGGCCAGCAGCCGCCAGTGCGGCAGGGCCGACTCGCCCGGGGCGACGCCGATCACCTGGACGGCGACATGGTCGGCGCCCGCCGACACATGGGCGTGCAGCCTGCGGGTGATCGTGTCCGGGTCGCCCCAGAACACCAGGTCGTCCACGAAGCGGTCGCTGCCGCCGGCGGAGAGGTCGTCGTCGGTGTAGCCGAGGCGGCGGAACTTTGCGATGTTGTACAGGGTTTCGAGGTAGCCGCGCAGATGCGCGCGGGCGGCGGCGCGGGCTCGGGCCGGGTCGGTCTCGAAGAGGACCGCGTGCTCGACGGCGAGGAAGGCGTCCGGCCCGAGGATCTCCCGCGCCTGCGCCGTGTGGGCCACGTTCACGTGGTAGGTCTGGGCGCCGTCGGCGCGGTCGCGGGCCAGCTCCAGCATCTTCGGGCCGTATGCGGCCAGCAGGCGCCGCAGCGGGGCGGCGGGGCGCGGGTTGGGGAGCGCGGCCGGGTCCGCGGTGGCCGACTCGTCCAGCCGGTCCAGGTATTCGGCCATGGCCGCGAGCGGCTTCACCCCGGGCCGGGGCTCGCCGCCGAAGCCCAGGCCGAGCACGTGCCGGCCCGGGTAGGCGTCGGCGAGCAGCAGCGCGGCACCGTACGTCGAGCGGGCGCGGCGGGGCCAGATCTGGGCGATGCCGTTGACCACGCTCAGCCGGCGGCTGGACGCCAGCAGGAAGCCGGCGTGGGTGAGCGCCTCCCGGCCGAGCAGCTCGGGCACCCACAGCGCCGGCCAGCCCAGGTCCTCCAGCTCCTGGACCGCGTCCCGGATCCCGGCGGCCGGCTGGTGCTCGAAGTCGAAGGTGTAGATCCCGAACGTGCCGAGATCCAAGCCGTGCCGTCCCGTCATGTGTCTCGCTCCCCGCGCGTCGGCCGATGTGTTCGTGCCCGATGGCGACCGTGCCCGATGTGATCGATGAGGCGTGATGTCGATGAGGCGCGATCGATTAATCGAAATATCGCAGATTCTCGATATGAGGCGCAAGCGGGCGCGCCCGAGGTGTCCGGGGTCCGACGTGTGCCCTCGGCTAGAGAGCGCGGCCGAGCTCGCTGACCAGGTCGGCGATGCGCCGCTCGTCCCGTTTGTAGTGGGTCCACTTGCCCACCCGGGTGGCCCGGACCAGGCCCGCCCGCTGGAGCTCGGCCATGTAGGCCGACACCGTCGACTGGGCCAGTCCGGCCTTCTCCTGGATGTGGCTCACGCACACGCCCACCTCGGCCGGGTCGGCGATGGCCCGGTCCATCGGGAAGTGCCGTTCGGGCTCGCGCAGCCAGCGCAGCATCTGCAGCCGCATCGGGTTGGAGAGCGCCCGCAGTGCGTTGACCAGGTCCGGGTCCGGGGTGGGGGCGGCGTCCATGTCCGTGTCCGTCATGGCTCCGGAGTATAGGGAGATGCCGACGTTTCGAGGTACGTCGATACGACTGCCCCCTGACCGAAGCCGAAGTCGGAGCCGGAGCCGGAGCCGCAGCCGCAGCCGAAGCCGGAGCCGAAGCCGATCACCCCGCGTCCCGCGACCGCAGGTCGACGATCCGGCGGATCTTGCCCACCGACCGCTCCAGCGACTCCGGATCCACGATCTCCACGTCGACCGAGACCCCGATGCCGTCCTTCACGGCCAGGGCGATGGACCGGGCCGCCGTCTCCCGGGAACGCGCCGGTGCGTCCGGGCGGGCCTCGGCGCGGACGGTCAGCCGGTCCAGGCGGCCCTCCCGGGTCAGCCGGAGCTGGAAGTGGGGCGCCACCCCCGGCGTGCGGAGCACGATCTCCTCGATCTGGGTCGGGAACAGGTTCACCCCGCGCAGGATCACCATGTCGTCGCTGCGCCCGGTGACCTTCTCCATCCGCCGGAAGACCCGCGCCGTGCCGGGCAGCAGCCGGGTCAGGTCCCGGGTCCGGTACCGGACGATCGGCATGGCCTCCTTCGTCAGCGAGGTGAACACCAGCTCGCCCCGCTCCCCGTCCGGCAGCACCTCGCCCGTGATCGGGTCGACCACCTCCGGATAGAAGTGGTCCTCCCACACGGTCAGCCCGTCCTTGGTCTCCACGCACTCCTGCGCCACACCGGGGCCGATCACCTCCGAGAGCCCGTAGATGTCGACGGCGTCGATCGCGAAGCGCTCCTCGATCTCGCGCCGCATCTGCTCGGTCCAGGGCTCGGCCCCGAAGACGCCGACCCGCAGCGAGGTGGTGCGCGGGTCGACGCCCTGCCGCTCGAACTCGTCCAGCAGCGTCAGCATGTAGGACGGGGTCACCATGATCACGGCCGGTTTCAGGTCCCGGATGAGCTGCACCTGCCGGGCCGTCATCCCGCCGGAGGCCGGCACGACCGTACAGCCGAGGCGCTCCGCGCCGTAGTGGGCGCCCAGGCCGCCGGTGAAGAGCCCGTAGCCGTAGGCCACGTGCACGATGTCGCCGGGCCGCGCGCCTGCGGCGCGCAGCGAGCGTGCCACCATGTCGGCCCACATGGAGAGGTCGTCGTCCGTGTAGCCGACCACCGTGGGCAGCCCGGTGGTGCCGCTGGACGCGTGCAGCCGGCGGATCCGCTCCCTGGGCACGGCGAACATGCCGTACGGGTAGTGCTCCCTGAGGTCGGCCTTGGTCGTGAACGGGAAGCGGGCGAGGTCCGCGAGCGAGCGGCAGTCCTCGGGGCGTACGCCGGCCTTGTCGAAGGATTCCCGGTAGAACGGCACGTGGTCGTAGGCGTGCCGCAGCGAGGCGCGCAGCCGCTCCAGCTGAAGTGCTCGCAGCTCGTCGAGCCCGAGCCGTTCGCCCGCGTCGAGCAGATCCGTCGCATCCGTCATCGGGACGTCTCCCTTGCCGACCGTACATTCCGGGCGACCGATCGTTCGGTCGTCCTGTTCGGGGTCAGTAATTCAGGTCATGCGCTCCGAGGCAAGGGGTGCGAGGACTTTCCGCGGAAAGTTGTTGCCCCCACTGCCGCGGACCGAAATGATCGTGCTCATGCTGACCTGCACCGCGACCGATGGCACCCGGCTCGCCTACCACCTGCGGGGCGCGGGCGCGCCCCTCGTCGTCCTGCCCGGCGGCCCCATGCGCGCCTCCGCCTACCTCGGTGACCTCGGCGGGCTGACCACACACCGCCGGCTCGCCCTGCTCGACCTGCGCGGTACCGGGGACTCGGCTGCTCCGGCGGACCCGGCGACGTACCGCTGCGACCGCATGGTCGAGGACGTGGAGGCATGGCGCGCCCACCTGGGCCTGGAGCGCATGGATCTGCTCGCGCACTCGGCGGGGGCCGCCCTGGCGATGCTCTATGCGGCCCGTCATCCGCACCGGGTCGGACGGCTGCTGCTGATCACCCCCAACCCGTCCGCGCTCGGCCTGCGTGCGACGCCCGAGGACCGGCTGGCCATGGCCCGGCTGCGCGCGGCCGAGCCGTGGTTCGCGCAGGCCTTCCCCGCGTTCCGGGCATGGCTGGCGGGCGAGGCGGACTTCGACGACGTGTTCCTGCCGTTCTTCTACGGCCGCTGGGACGACGCCGCCCGGGCGCACACGGACGCCGAGTCGGAGCAGACCAACGACGAGGCGGGGGAGCGGTACTTCGGCGCCGGCGCCTTCACCCCCGACGTGACCCGGGCCGCCCTCGCCCACCTGACCGCACCGGTCCTCGTGCTCGCCGGAGAACTCGACGGCGGCCCCCGTCCCGACCTCGCCCGCCGGGCCGCCGAGGCCTTCCCGAAGGCCGAGTTCAGCGTCCAGCCCGGTGCCGGTCACTACCCCTGGCTGGACGATCCGGAGTGGTTCGCGGGCCGGCTGCTCGCCTTCCTCGACGGGCCTGCGGGCTGCGCTCTGCCCTCGGCAGAGTAGGCGGCCCGGACCTGGCCGCCCGGCTAGCGTGCCGGGCATGGACACCACAGAGCCGTGCCCCGCCGAGCCGCAGCCCACGAAGCTGCCCACCGCCGAACCGCCCATCGCCGACCTGCTCACCGTCGAGGCGAACGGCATCACCCTGGCTTGCCGGACCTGGGGTCCGCCCGATGCCCCGCCCCTCCTGCTGCTGCACTGCCGCGGCGCGGACGGCGCCGACTGGACGCCCGTCGCCGAACGCCTCGCGGCACTCCCGGCTCCGCGCCGCGTGTACGCCCCGGACCTGCGGGGCCACGGGCGCAGCGACTGGCCGGGGCAGTACACCTGGGAGGCGATGTCGGACGACGTGCGGGCCCTGCTGGCCGCCCTCGGTGTCGAGCGCGCGGACGTGGTGGGCCACTCGCTGGGCGGCCACGTCGCGTGCCTGCTGGCGCAGCGCCACCCCGGAGTCGTACGACGCCTGGTGCTGGAGGACGTCTGCGCACCGGTGCCGCTCGACCCGCCCAGGCCGCCCACCCCGCGGCCCGAGGGGGAGCTGCCGTTCGACTGGGCGATGGTGCGGGCCACCGACGAGCAGCGCAACGCACCCGATCCCGTGTGGCGGGACCGCATGGGCCGGATCACCATGCCCACGCTGGTCATCGCGGGCGGCCCCAGCAGCCACGTCCCGCAGGAGCAGGTGGCACAGCTCGCCGGCCTGATCCCGGACGCCCGGCTCGTCACCCTCGACGCGGGGCATCTGGTCCATGAGACCCGCCCGGAGGAGTTCCTGGCCGTGCTGGGGGAGTTCCTCGGCCGGTAGGCCGGGGCCCGTACGCGGTCAGGAAGCGGTCGCGGAAGCCGTCCATCGGCCAGACGGGGGCGTTCGTGGCGGGCTTCAGCCCCTGCGTCCATCCCCAGCCGGAGATCCGGTCCAGCACCGCGGGATCGCGGGCGACGATCGTGACCGGCACGTCCTTGCGGGGGCTGTTCCCGGTGACCGTCGGCACGGGCTGGTGGTCGCCGAGGAAGACCATGACGGTGTTCTCGTCGCCGTAGCGGCGGAGGAACTGGACCAGGCTGCGCAGCGCGTACGCGATCGAGGTGCGGTATGCGGTGCGCACGCTCTCCGGGGTCCGCCAGACCTCCTCCTCGGGCTGACCCGCACGCCTGACCGGCCCGAAGACCGAGCCGTCGCCCAGGTTCTCCCAGTCGACCAGGCGCGGGACGGGAGCCCAGGGGTAGTGGCTGGAGGTGAGGATGATCTCCGCCATCAGCGGGCGGCGGCCCCGCCTGCCGAGCTCCGCGCGCCGGAAGGACTCCAGGGCGAACTGGTCCGGCACCTGCGACCAGCCGAAGTCCGGGCCGTGGTACGCGAGATGACGGCCGTCGTGGACATGGTCCAGGCCGAAGAACCGGCCCTCCGGCCAGGCCGTCAGCACACCCGGCACGATGCCGACCGTGCGCCAGGCACCGGCCCTGCGGAAGGAGCCGGTGAGGGTGGTGCGGTCGCTGGAGGTGAGGCTGCGGAACCGCTGCTGGTTGCTGATCCACAGGCCGGACAGGAAGGTCGCGTGGGCGAGCCAGCTGCCGCCGCCGGTCACCGGCGAGCGCAGCCAGCCGCTGCGCGCACCGAAGCCGGCCGCCGCCAGGCTCGCCGAGCCCTCCTTGAGGACCGCGTCGATCTGCGGCGCCATCGCCGGGTCCTCGATCGCCGAACGGCCGTAGCTCTCGACGAACGTGAACAGCACGTCCTTGCCGCGCAGTCCCGTGAGCAGTCGGTCCGGCGGGGTGTGGGCGAAGGCGTCGACGGCGGCCTGGCGGCGGAAGAGCCGGGCGTCGGCGAGCGAGGTGCGGACCTGCTGGGCGCGGTCGCCGAGCAGGTCGGCGTCGAGTGTGGCGGCGACGGGCTCGCCGGCGCTGTGCAGGCCGAACAGGACGCAGGTGACCCACGCGGTGCCGAGCACCAGGGTGCCGCGGACCGACCGGGCGCGGTGCCGGGCCAGCAGGGTGGTCAGCCGCAGCGTGGCGCCCGTGGTCAGGACAAGGACCGCGACCGCGAGCAGCACGGCACCGGCGATCGCGGCCAGCTCGCCGGACCGCCCGGACGTCTCGCGCAGATAGTCCGCCGCGTTGCCCAGCAGCCCCCAGTCCAGCACCAGGTCGAAGGGGCGGAAAAGTACCGAGTAGAAGCCGATGTCGAGGCACTTGAGCAGGGTGACCAGCCCGATCAGCACACCGAGGGCCACCGCCCCGGCCCGCCGGGCCCGGCCGGGCACCACGAGCAGCAGGGCGGCGAGCAGAACGGCCTCGGCCGGCAGGCGCAGGAACGCGGCGGGGGCGAGCAGGTCGGGCCGGTCCGGCAGGAGGAGCGAGGCCAGCAGCAGGACGGCGGCGAGCACGGTCGTGCCGACGGTCACCCCCCGCCCGATCCGAGGGTGCCGACGGCACCACGCGAGCCAGGAACGAGGCGTGGGGTGCGGCACCTCAGGATCCTTCCGTGCGCAGAACTCCTACGACCAGATGTCACCATGAGTCATCGAATGACGGTGATCGGGCACACAGGGTAATCCTCTGGTGTCGCGGGCGGGGCGGGACACCCCGGGGTCACGGCCGGTCGGCCGCCACCGCCACCTCGCGTGCCCAGCGGTAGTCGGCCTTGCCGCTCGGGGAGCGCCGGATGGAGTCGGTGATCACCAGCTGGCGAGGGATCTTGTAGCCGGCCAGACGGGCCCGGCAGTGGGTCTGGATGTCGGCCAGGGAGGGGAGCGTCGCCCCCGTGCGCAGCTGCACCACGGCCGCCACATGGTTGCCCCACGTGGTGTCCGGCACCCCGGCGACGAGCGCGTCGTACACGTCCGGATGCGCCTTGAGCGCCTGCTCGACCTCCTCGGGGTAGACCTTCTCACCTCCGGTGTTGATGCACTGCGAGCCCCGGCCGAGCACGGTCACCACGCCGTCCGCGTCGACCGTCGCCATGTCGCCGAGCAGCGCCCAGCGCTGTCCGTCCTTCTCGAAGAACGTCTCGGCCGTCTTGCGCGGGTCGTTGTAGTAGCCGAGCGGTACATGGCCGCACTGCGCGACCCGGCCGACCTCGCCCACCGCGACCGGCTCGTGCGTCGCCGGATCCACCACCCGCGTACGGGAGTTGACCCGGATGCGGAAGCCCCGCTCGGGCCCGGAGTCGTCCGTCGCGGTGCCGTTGAAGCCGGACTCGGAGGAGCCGAAGTTGTTCAGCAGCATGGCGTTCGGGACCAGCTCCCGGAACTGCCGGCGCACCGTCTCCGACATGATCGCGCCGGACGAGGACACGCTGAACAGGGCCGAGCAGTCGGTGCCCTTCAGTGGGCCGCCGAGTGCGTCGATCAGCGGCCGGAGCATCGCGTCGCCCACCAGCGACACGCTGGTGACCTTCTCCCGCTCGATCGTCCGCAGCACTTCCTCGGGCACGAACTTGCGGTGCACGACGACGCGTTGGCCGAAGTTGAAGCCGATGAACGCCGTCAGTGTCGAGGTGCCGTGCATCAGCGGGGGAGTGGGGAAGAACGTGATCCCGGTGCCGCCGGCAGCGACCCGCTCGGCCAGCTCCTCCGGCGCCTTCACCGGCTCCCCGGTCGGCGCCCCGCCGCCCAGCCCCGCGAAGAACAGATCCTCTTGACGCCACATCACGCCCTTGGGCATCCCGGTCGTGCCGCCGGTGTAGATGATGAACTGGTCGTCCCCGGAGCGCGCGGGAAAGCCGCGTCGCGGCGACCCGGCGGCCTCCGCCCGGGTGAACGGCACCGCGCCCGGCACCCCGCACGCGTCCGCCCCCACGCACAGCAGATGCCGCAGCCCCGGCGCCCGCGGCAGCGCCCCCGCCACCCGGTCCGCGAACTCCGCGTCGAAGACCAGCGCGACGAGGTCGGCGTCCCGGTAGAGGTACGCCAACTCCTCTTCCACATAGCGATAGTTGACGTTGACCGGGACGACGCGCGCCTTCAGGCAGGCCAGCACCGTCTGGAGGTACTCGACGCCGTTGTAGAGGTGCAGGCCCAGATGCTCCCCGGGGTGGATCCCGCTGTCGATCAGGTGATGGGCGACGCGGTTGGCGGCCGCGTCCAGCTCCGCGTAGGTCAGCCGGCGCTCCGCGCCGGTGCCGGGATGATCGACGTACACGAGCGCCTCGCGGTCCCCGGCCACGTCGACGACCGACTCGAACAGATCGGCAAGGTTGTACTCCACCGCTCCTCCTGACCGTCGCTTCGCCGGTCATCAGAGCAAAGGGCGGCGCAACTGTGAAGGGTCCGCGCCAATAAATCTGACTGTCTGTCAGAAAACCCTTGAAGTGCCTCCCCGCGTACTGCAACCTGTTCTCGTTCTCACCGAGGGGAGAAGGCCCATGGGCGGGACGGAACACCTCACCGTGCGGCGCGAGGGCGCCACACTGGTGCTCACACTCAACCGGCCCGACGCCCGGAACGCGCTCTCGCTTCCGATGCTCGTCGGCCTGTACGACGGCTGGGTCGAGGCCGACGCGGACGACGACATCCGCTCCATCGTGCTCACCGGCTCCGGTGGCTCCTTCTGTGCCGGCATGGACCTCAAGGCGCTCGCCGGGAAGGGGATGGCCGGCGAGCACTACCGCGACCGGCTGCGGGCCGACCCCGATCTGCACTGGAAGGCGATGCTGCGCCATCACCGCCCGCGCAAACCGGTGATCGCCGCCGTCGAGGGGTACTGCGTGGCGGGCGGCACCGAGATCCTCCAGGGCACCGACATCCGGGTCGCGGGCGCCTCCGCGACGTTCGGCCTGTTCGAGGTCCGGCGCGGACTGTTCCCGATCGGCGGCTCCACCGTCCGGCTCCAGCGCCAGATCCCACGCACCCACGCCCTGGAGATGCTGCTCACCGGCCGGCCGTACACCGCCCGGGAAGCCGCGGACATCGGCCTGATCGGCCATGTCGTCCCCGACGGCACCGCCCTCGACGAGGCGCTGGAGACCGCCGAGCGGATCAACGCCTGCGGCCCGCTCGCCGTCGAGGCCGTCAAGGCGTCGGTGTACGAGACCGCCGAGCTGACGGAGACCGACGGCCTCGCGGCCGAACTCGCGCGCGGCTGGCCGGTCTTCGACACCGCCGACGCGAAGGAAGGCGCCCGCGCCTTCGCCGAGAAGCGGCCCCCCGTCTACAAGCGCGCCTGACCCGAGGAGTCACCGTGCCCGAAGTCCTCAAGGCCCCCCTCGTCGTCGAGTTCCCCTTCACCCGCTCCCTCGGCCCCGTCCAGAGCGCCTTCCTCACCGGCCTGCGCGAAGGCGTCGTCCTCGGCGTGCGAACCGCTGACGCACGCGTCCTCGTCCCGCCCGTCGAGTACGACCCGGTCACCGCCGAGGAGATCCGTGACCTTGTCGAGGTAGCCCCGACGGGAACCGTCACCACCTGGGCGTGGAACCACGAACCCCGCCGCGGCCAGCCCCTCGCCACCCCCTTCGCCTGGGTACTCGTCCGGCTCGACGGCGCCGACACCGCCCTCCTGCACGCCCTCGACGCCCCCGGCCCCGACGCCGTGCGCACCGGCATGCGGGTGCGCATCCGCTGGGCCCAGGAGCGCACCGGCGCCATCACCGACATCGCCTGCTTCGAGCCGTACGCCGGAGAGGCCGGGCAACCGAGGGGCCACACCGGCGAGTTCACCGACCCGGTCACCGGGATCGTCACTCCCGCCCGCCTCGACTACACGTACGCGCCCGGCCGCGCCCAGTCCGACTACATCCACGCCCTGTCCGGCCGGCGGACCGTCGGCGAACGCTGCCCCTCCTGCCGCAAGGTGTACGTCCCGCCCCGGGGCGCGTGCCCCACCTGCGGCGTGGCGACGGACGAACACGTCGAGGTCGGGCCGCGCGGCACCGTGACCACCTTCTGCATCGTCAACATCAAGGCGAGGAACCTCGACATCGAGGTCCCCTACGTCTACGCGCACATCGCCCTCGACGGCGCCGACCTCGCCCTGCACGCCCGGATCGGCGGCATCCCCTACGACCAGGTGCGCATGGGCCTGCGCGTCGAACCGGTGTGGACCGAGGGCGCCCGCTACCCCGACCACTACCGGCCCACCGGCGAGCCCGACGCGGACTACGAGACGTACAAGGAGCTGCTGTGACCAGCGAAGAGGCCCGCGCGGGCCGGGACATCGCCGTCGTCGCCTTCGCCCAGACCGACCACCGGCGCTCCACCGAGGAGTCCTCCGAGGTGGAGATGCTCATGCCGGTGCTGCACGAGGTGCTCGCGCGGACCGGCCTGAGGACCGCCGACATCGGCTTCACCTGTTCCGGCTCCAGCGACTACCTCGCCGGCCGCGCCTTCTCCTTCACCATGGCCCTGGACGGCGTCGGCGCCTGGCCGCCCCTCTCCGAGTCGCACGTCGAGATGGACGGCGCCTGGGCCCTGTACGAGGCCTGGACCAAACTGCTCACCGGCGACGCCGACACCGCGCTCGTGTACTCCTACGGCAAGTCCTCACCCGGCTCGGTGCGCGACGTCCTGACCCGGCAGCTGGACCCGTACTACGTCGCCCCCCTGTGGCCCGACTCCGTCGCCCTGGCCGCCCTCCAGACCCAGGCACTCCTGGACGCCGGCCACACCGACGAGCCCGCGCTCGCGGCCGTCGGCGCCCGCAGCCGGGCCGACGCGGCGGCCAACCCGCACGCCCAGCTCCCCGGCCGGACACCGCAAGGGGACTACGTCGTACGGCCGTTGCGCACCGGCGACTGCCCGCCCGTCGGCGACGGCGCCGCCGCCGTGATCCTCGCGGCAGGGGAGCGGGCCCGCGAACTGTGCGCGCGGCCCGCCTGGATCCGGGGCATCGACCACCGCATCGAGGCCCACGGGCTCGGCGTGCGCGACCTCACCGACTCACCGTCCACGCGGCTCGCCGGCGAAAAGGCGGGCGCCTTCGAACGGCCTGTCGACACCGCGGAGCTGCACGCCCCGTTCAGCTCCCAGGAAGTGATCCTGCGCAGGGCGCTGCGCCTCGGCGACGACGTGCGCGTCAACCCCTCCGGCGGGGCGCTCGCCGCCAACCCCGTCATGGCCGCGGGACTCATCCGCATCGGCGAGGCGGCCGCCCGCGTCCACCGCGGCGACTCCGACCGCGCGCTCGCCCACGCCACCTCCGGACCCTGCCTCCAGCAGAACCTGGTCGCCGTACTCGAAGGGGATCCACGATGAGCAAGGAGCCCGTGGCCGTCGTGGGCATCGGCCAGACCAGGCACGTGGCCGCCCGCCGGGACGTGTCGATCGCGGGACTCGTCCGCGAGGCCGCCCGACGCGCCCTGGACGACGCCGAGTTGACCTGGGCCGACGTCGACGCCGTCGTCATCGGCAAGGCACCCGACTTCTTCGAGGGCCTGATGATGCCCGAGCTCTACCTCGCCGACGCGCTGGGCGCCGTGGGCAAGCCGATGCTGCGGGTGCACACGGCCGGTTCGGTCGGCGGATCGACGGCACTGGTCGCCGCCAACCTGGTCGCCGCCCGCGTCCACGGCACCGTGCTGACCCTGGCCTTCGAGAAACAGTCCGAGTCCAACGCCATGTGGGGCCTGTCCCTGCCCGTCCCCTTCCAGCAGCCCCTGCTCGCCGGGGCGGGCGGCTTCTTCGCCCCGCACGTGCGCGCGTACATGCGGCGCAGCGGCGCCCCGGACACCATCGGTGCCCTCGTCGCCTACAAGGACCGGCGCAACGCCCTGAAGAACCCCTACGCCCACCTCCACGAGCACGGCATCACCCTGGAGAAGGTGCTGGCCTCACCCATGCTGTGGGACCCCATCCGCTACTCCGAGACGTGCCCCTCCTCCGACGGCGCCTGCGCCATGGTCCTCACCGACCGCGCCGGAGCCGCCCGCGCGCCCCGGCCGCCTGCCTGGCTGCTCGGCGGCGCCATGCGCAGCGAACCCACCCTGTTCGCAGGCAAGGACTTCGTCTCCCCGCGGGCCGGCCGGGACTGCGCCGCCGACGTCTACCGGCAGGCCGGCATCGCCGACCCGCGCCGGGACATCGACGCCGTCGAGATGTACGTGCCGTTCTCCTGGTACGAACCCATGTGGCTGGAGAACCTGGGCTTCGCCGAGGAGGGCGGCGGCTGGAAGCTCACCGAGTCCGGGGTGACCGAACTCGACGGCGACCTGCCCGTCAACATGTCGGGCGGCGTGCTGTCCGCCAACCCCATCGGCGCCTCCGGCATGATCCGCTTCGCCGAGGCCGCGCTCCAGGTGCGCGGCCGGGCCGGAGAACACCAGGTGGACGGCGCCCGCAAGGTCCTCGGGCACGCCTACGGCGGCGGTTCGCAGTTCTTCTCCATGTGGCTGGTGGGATCCGAGCCGCCCGACGCCTGACCGGCCGGCCGGCGAGCCGCCAAAGTCCTTCCCAGGTGGCCTGTCGGCAGTCGGGACCGGTCGCTAGGCTGAGCCGCGGACGACGAACCGGGAGGAGCACGGACGTGGCCGAGACCACCATCCAGCAGCAGCCGCTCGCGGGCTGGGACAAGCCGGACCTGGACCTCAGCAGCGCCGAATGGCAGTCCAGCAGCCGGGGTCTGGGCGATGTCCAGATCGCGTTTGTCGAGGGCTTCATCGCGATGCGTAACAGCGGTCGCCCGGAGAGCCCCTCCCTGATCTTCACACCCGCCGAATGGGGCGCCTTCGTCTCCGGTGCGCGCGAGGGGGAGTTCGACCTGACCTGAGCCGGGCCCGGAGGCATTCCGGGCGGGATTTCCGGACACGCGACCAGCAGCGCCCCGCCGGGGCCGACCCTGCGTCAGGCTGGCCCCAGCAAGGGGAAGGTCGTGTTCCGGAGGTGAGAACGATGAGCACTGCGCCGGTCATCGCCGCGGTCGACGGTTCGGACGACAGCCTGCGTGCGCTGGACTGGGCCGTCGACGCCGCCCGGCGCCGCGCGGCACCGCTGCGGGTGGTGCACGTACGGCAGTACGCCGCCTGGGGCCAGGCCGACGTGCTGGTCGCCGGTCCGCCCGACGCGGAGGGCGACCCGGTCCTCGACGAGGTCCGCGCCCGGCTCGCGGACAGCGCCGGGAACCTCGCCGTGGAGTACGTCGCCCTGGAAGGCGTGCCGGGCGCGGTGCTGCCCGAACTCGGCACCGACGCCCAGCTGTTGGTTCTCGGCTCCCGGGGCCGCGGCGGCTTCGCCAGCCTGCTGCTCGGCTCCAACGGCCTCGCCGCCGCACGGGACTCCGAGTGCCCGGTGGTCGTCGTACCCCGCCCCGGCCGGGAGGTCCACGGCGAGGGCCCGGCCGAACCCGGGCCGCGCGTGGTCGTGGGCCTGCACGTCGACAGCCCCGACGACCGCACACTCGCGTTCGCCTTCGCCGAGGCCGCCCTGCGCGCGGCCCGCGTCCAGGTGATCACCGCCTACCCGTGGCCGGTGCAGACGTGGACCGCGCCCGGACAGCTGGTGCCGCCCGCGATCGACCAGGACGCCGTCGAGAGCGAGACCCGCACGCTCGCCGAGGGCTTCCTCGCCCCGCACCACGGGCGGCACCCCGAGGTCCGCGTCGCCACCGAGGCGCTGCCCGGCGACGCGGCCGGCCACCTCGTCGCCGCCTCCAGGGACGCCGCCCTGGTGGTGGTCGGCCGCCACCGCCGCCGCCTGCTCGCGCCCGCGCGCATGATGGGCTCGGTCACCCAGGCGGTCCTGCTCCACGCGGCCAGCCCGATCGCGGTCGTACCGCCGGGGCCGCCGCAGGAGTGAGGCGCGCCATCGCGTCCTGGGGGACCTGCCGGCACCCGGTGCCCAGGTCACCCCCTGCGGCCCGGGCACGTACCATGGCCGCATGTCGTTCCTCCGCCGCCGCAGCGCCACTCCTGCCGGACCCGACTTCGACGTGCTGGCCATGGACCCGGGCGACTGGCCGGGCAATCTCGGCGCGGGTCTGCTGCCCGCCCCCGACGGCACCTGCCAGGGTGTCTTCCTGCGCTACGACCTCTTCGGCGGCCGCGGCCCCGCGATGATCATCGGTAACCTCCCCGAGGGCTCCCCGGCCCGCGAGGTCGCCGAGGACGAGATCCCCTTCGAGGTGGGCCAGCTGCTGCTCGCGCTGGACAACGACGAGGACGTCAGCGTCGTCGGCACCGAGGACACCCCCGTCCTCCAGGGCGACAACCTCCTCATCGTGCGGCGGCTGAAGCTCTCCGAGAGCCGGATCTCCTGCGTCCAGTTCGACCGCAGCGACGGCGTGCTCGTGACCATCGCCGCCTGGGACCGCCCCATCACGGACGACCTGTACGCCCTGCTGAAGCCGCTCCCGGCGGAGCTTTTCCAGCAGGGCTGAGGCACCGCGGCCCCTAGTGGGCCGAGCCCTCCAGGGTGACGTCCGCGGCACGGACGTAGCCGACCCGGTGGCCGTACTGGATCTCGTAGTACAGGTCCTTGCCCACCACGACCCGGTGCGCGTCGGTGGTGAAGGTGACCGAGTAGTCGTACTCGCCCGGTACCGCGTCACCGGCCACGTACCGCTGCCCGGCCGGAATCGTGTACGGCAGGGGTACGACCGACTGGACGGGGACGCCCGTCGGATAGGCCTCCTTCTCCGGGTAGGCGCGGCCGTACACCGGGACGCTTGCGAGCCCCTTCTTCGGCGTCACCAGCAGGGCCTTGGCCGGGACCGCCGTCGGCGCCTGCGGCGGGTTGCGGAACCAGGCCTTCTGGCCCAGGTACCAGATCGCCGTCCAGTCGCCCCAGCGGCCCGCGACCGCGTACTGCTGGCCGGTGGAGACCCGCGAGGACACGTCGTTGACATCGATGGTCGGGTCCTTGCCCAGGCCGATGTCCTTGATCAGCGGGGCGCCGGTGTCGTGGTCCGCGTACAGCCGCACCTCGCCGGAGCCGTGCGCGGCACAGGGCTCGCCCGACGCGGTGCAGCCCGTGTACTCCGGCTGGTTCACCGCGTACTCCGGCAGGATGGTCACCACGCCCGACTTCCTGCCCGCGGTGCGCTTGAAGGGGTGGCCCAGCAGTTCGAAGTAGTGCCGCCAGTCCCAGTACGGACCCGGGTCCGTGTGCATACCGGGGATGGTGGACGTGGTCGGGCCGGGCACGTTCTCGTGACCCAGGATGTGCTCGCGGTCCAGCGGGATGCCGTACGTGCGGGCCAGGTATTTCACCAGCCTGGCCGAGGAGCGGTACATCGCCTCCGTGTACCAGGCGTCCGGATCGGCGAGGAAACCCTCGTGCTCGATGCCGATCGAGGCGGCGTTGATGTACCAGTTGCCCGCGTGCCACGCCACGTCCTTCGCCTTCACATGCTGGGCGATCAGACCGTCGGTGGAGCGGACCGTGTAGTTCCACGACACATAGGTCGGGTCCTGGATCAGGTTCAGCACCCCGTTCCAGGTGCCCTCCGTGTCATGGATGACGATGTACCGGATGCGCTGCGACACCGGCCGGTCGCCGAGGTCGTGGTTGCCGTAGTCGTTGTTGCCGAACTGGGCGTACGGCGCCCAGACCGCCTCGCAGGACACCGACTTCGGGCACTCGACGCCGTCCGTGGGCAGCGTGCGCAGGCCGGCCCGCTTCAGCTGGGCGGTGTCGGCGGACAGCCGCGGCTCGGCCGCCAGCACGACCTGCTGACCGTCGTCCGTGGTGCGCTCCTCGCCCGAACGCAGCACGTCGTACACGTCGTTGGCGTACGCCGCCGCGGTCGCCGTGTCGTCCGCGCCGGAGAAGCGGGCCACCGCGGCGTACCAGTCGGCCGGGTCGGTGCTCAGCGGTTCGCCGAGCTGCTTCTGCGCGGCGGCGAGCAGCGCGGCCCCGCCGGCCACGTTCGCCGCCGGGTCGGTGCGCAGCTCCTCGGCGGACCGGCCCGTCAGCTGCGCCGCCTTCGGCAGCGTCTTCAGCCGGGCCGGGACCTGCGACGCGGCCGGCACCTTGACGGCGGGACGGACGGCCGGGCGGGATCCGTCGCCGCGGGCGTCCTCCGCGCCCTCGGCGTGGTGCTCCGTGGTGGCCAACGCGGTCCGGGTGTCGGTCAGGTGCATGGGGCCGTAGCCGCCGGTCACGCTCGGCGCGCCGCCGTGCCAGTCCCAGCGGGACTGGAGGTAGGAGACGCCCAGCAGAACGCTCTGCGGCACGTGGTACTCGGCCGCGGCGCCGGCGAAGGCCTGCTGCAGCCGGTCCGCGGACGAGCCGGAGGCGGTGCTCTGCGCGGGGGCCGCGCCGAGCAGCGGCAGCAGCAGCGCCGCCGAGGCGAGCGGAACGGCAGCCCGCCGTAGATGTCTGTGGCCGGGAGTGGACAGGGAATCGGTGGCGGAACCTCGCAATGCGGCCTCCTGTGACAGGCGGGCGTGCAGGGTCGTACGGCGCCGGGCTCGGTCAGTGGTATCGGCTTGCCGACGATCCGTCAATGATGCATTCGGGCCGTTGATTTCCCCTGCCACGAGGGGGTTTCGGCGAGTTTCGCCACGGCGGGGCACGGGCCTGCGGGGCGTCACTGGCATACACCAGTGGTGGCCCGTGGCGGATGGTGCGCCCGGACGCACGAAGGTCCGCGGTGCGCCGCCGCTCTGGCGCACCGCGGACCTTCGTGCCCGTCAGCGAGTGCCGACCGCCGCTCGGACGGCCTTGCGGGCCAGCTGACAGTCGTCGTGCAGCCGCCGGAGCAGCAGCCGCTGTTCCTCGCCGGACGGCGCGGCACCCGGCTGGGCCGGGGCCGCCGGAGCGGTGTCCTGCATCGAGCGCTGCACCGCGGTCTCGTACGTCCGGATCTCCCGGGTGAGCAGCAGCATCAGGTTCACCAGGAAGGCGTCCCGGGAGGCCGGGCCCGCCGACTGGGCGATCTGGCTGATCTGCCGCCGGGCCACCGGCGCGTCCCCGAGGACCAGCCACAGCGTCGCCAGGTCGTACCCCGGCAGATACCAGCCCGCGTGCTCCCAGTCCACCAGCACTGGACCGGCCGGTGACAGCAGGATGTTCGACAGCAGGGCGTCGCCGTGGTTGAACTGGAGCATGCCGTGCCGGCCGACCTCGTGGGCGATGCCGTGCAGCAGCTTCTGGAGGTCGCCGAGGTCCCGGTCGGTGAGCAGGCCCAGCTCGTGGAACCGGGCGATCCGGGCGCCGTACTCCAGCGGCTTGTCGAACGTACCCGCGGGGGGCCGCCAGGCGTTCACCCGGCAGATCGCGCCCAGCGCGGCCCGGATGTCCGGGCGGGGCGGCGCCTCCACCGGATGCCGCTGGAGCGCCGCCACCCGGCCCGGCATCCGCTCGATCACCAGGGTGCAGTTGTCCGGATCCGCCGCGATCAGCCGGGGCACACGGACCGGGGGCCGGTGCCGGACGAACGAGCGGTATGCGGCTATTTCATGACGGATCCGATCGGCCCAGGCGGGTGAGCGGTCCAGCAGGCACTTGGCCACGGCCGTACTGCGCCCGGTCGTCCCGACGATCAGGACGGACCGCCCGCTGCGCCGCAGCACCTGCACCGGAGCGAACTCCGGGCAGATCCGGTGCACCGAGGCGATCGCGGCGCGCAGCTGGGTCCCCTGGGGACCGGACAAGTCGAGTCTCCCGCTGAGCGGTGGCGTACCGGGCTGCCCCGGCACGCGCCGCAGCCGGCCCGCGACCGGGACGGGTCCGCCCGGACGCGCCACCGGGTCGAGGTACGGCCCGCCGCCCGCCGGGCGGGAGCGCAGCGGCCGGGGCGGGGCGGACACGGAGGACGATGCTGCGTACATGGGAGAAACAGATCCCTTCGTGTGCCTGCGGTGCCTGCCTGTGCAAGTCCTTGCGCGCAACCCGGCCCGATCGCCCGAGGCACCCTGGGGAATGCCCCTGTCATATCGACGTCCGTCGGCTCTCGCCGACTTGGGGTGACCGGGTCGGGGTGGCGCATTCCTACCTGACACCCGATGGGCAGTGGCACACCATCTGGCGCACCCTGGCGAACCGTGGCGAATAGTCGCTCGGCAACCTCCACCGGGCTACTGTCAAGTCAGCCGAGAACCTGGGGGCTTGAAGTGAGCGGACAACCCAACACCCGCCTTTCGGACCTGTTCGGCCTGGCCGGCTGGTCCAAGGGCGAACTCGCGAGGCTGGTCAACAAGCAGGCGGCGGCCATGGGCCACCCCCAGTTGTCGACCGACACCTCCCGGGTGCGGCGTTGGATCGACATGGGAGAGATCCCGCGCGATCCGGTGCCGCGGGTGCTGGCGGCCCTGTTCACCGAGCGTCTCGGCCGTGTCGTGACCATCGAGGACCTCGGTCTGGTGCGGCACGGGCGTAACGGGAAACGGCAGGACGGCGGGATCGAGGAACATCCCGACGGCGTGCCGTGGGCGCCCGAACGCACGGCCGCGGTCCTCACCGAATTCACGGGAATGGACCTCATGCTCAACCGACGCGGCTTGGTGGGCGCGGGTGCCGCGCTCGCCGCGGGATCCACACTCAGCAGCGCCATGCACGACTGGCTGCACACCGACCCGGCCCTGAAGGCCGACGCCCCCGTCCTCGACGACCCCCTGCACGCCGACCCCGCTGGGTTCGACCGCTACGAGGCCGCCCCCATCGGATCGCAGGAGGTGGAGGAGCTGGAGCGCTCGGTCGAGGTGTTCCGTGCCTGGGACGCGGCCCGCGGCGGCGGGCTTCAGCGCAAGGCGGTCGTGGGCCAGCTCAACGAGGTGGGCGGCATGCTCGCCTACCACCATCCACCCCATCTCCAGCGCCGCCTGTGGGGCGTCGCGGCCAACCTCGCCGTCCTCGCGGGCTGGATGTCGCACGACGTCGGTCTGGAGCCCACGGCGCAGAAGTACTTCGTCATCGCCGCCCATGCCGCCCGCGAGGGCGGCGACCGCCCCCGTGCGGGGGAGGCCCTGTCCCGGGCGGCCCGGCAGATGGTGCACCTGGGCCGGCCCGACGACGCCCTGGACCTGATGAAGCTCGCCCAGACCGGCTCCGGAGACCGCCTCCAGCCGCGTACGAAGGCGATGTTCCACACCATCGAGGCCTGGGCGCAGGCCTCGATGGGCAAGGGCCAGGCGATGCGCCGCACGCTCGGTCAGGCGGAGGACCTCTTCGTCGCCGACCGGCACGACGTGGAAACGCCGGACTGGATGCAGACCTTCAAGGACGAGGACCTGTACGGCATGCAGGCCCTCGCCTACCGCACGCTGGCGGACTTCGACCCGAGTGCGGCCGCGCACGCCCAGTACTACGCGGAGAAGGCGCTCGCCCTGCGCGTCGACGGGCGGGAGCGGTCGAAGATCTTCGACCATCTCTCCATGGCGTCGGCCTGCTTCATCGCCGACGACCCGGAACAGGCCGACCGCTTCGCCCGGCTGGCCCTGATGTCGATGGGGTCGAACTCCTCGCGTCGCACCTGGGACCGGCTGCGCCAGATGTACCAGCTCACCGCCCAGTACGCCGAGTACCCGAAGATCCACCAACTGCGGGAGGAGATCAGGAGCGCCCTGCCCAGGCCGAGGGCCAAGGGCAGCAGCGCCGAGGCGTGAGCGCACGGGCGCAGGGGCCCGCGTGCTCAGTTCCCTTACCGGTTACAGCGGTTGTACCGGTTGGTTCGACATACCCGGGTTCACGCGGTGATTCTGGCGACGAGCACGCACGCGTCGTCCTCGCGCCCGGCTCCGCCGAACTCCTCGACCACCGTCCGCACACAGTCCTGCGCGGTGCACGCCGCGGCGAACCGTGGGCCGAGGTCGAGCAGCCGGTCCACGGCCGCCGTCGTGGTCTGCCCGGGTACCAGCCCGTCGGTGTGCAGCAGCAGGACGTCGCCCGGCCGGAGAGCCTCCTCGGCCTGCCCGTAGACGGCACCCGAGGTCGCGCCGAGCAGCACGCCGTCCGGCGCGGTCAGCATCCGCCCCGTCCCGCCGCGGTACAGCAGCGGGGCGGGGTGTCCTGCCTGTGCCCAGACCAGGGTGCGGGTCTTCGGCCGGTAGCGGCAGCAGACGGCGCTGCCCAGGACGGGCTGCACGGTGGCGTCCAGTAACTGGTTGAGCAGGCCGAGGAGTTCACCCGGACCGGTGCCGGCCAGCGCCATGCCGCGCACGGCGCCGAGCAGCATCGCCATGCCCGAGGCGACGGCGACCCCGTGTCCGGTGAGGTCGCCGACGCTGAGCAGGGTCTCGCCGCCGGGCAGGTTCAGCGCGTCGTACCAGTCGGCGCCGATCAGGGTGCTCGCCGCCGCGGGGAGGCGCTGGGCGGCGAGGTCGAGAGGGCTCGGTCCCGGGGGCGGGAGCCGCAGGGAGCTGAGCGAGGGCGGCAGCACGGCCTGTTGCACCTCGGCGGCGATCCGGTGCTCGGTCTGTTCCTGCCTGCGGCGACGGTGCAGCGAGTCACGGGTCTCGCGCACCGTCCGCTGGGTGCGGCGCAGTTCGCTGACGTCGCGCAGCACGGCCCACATCGAGGCGGTGCCGCCGTCGGCGCCGAGCACGGGCTCGCCCATCATGTGCACCGTGCGTTCCGAGCCGTCGGGCCGGGCGATGCGGAACTCGCCGTCGATCGGCCTGCCGTCGACCAGGCAGCCCGTCACCATCCCGGTCAGCTTCGGCCGGTCCTCCTCCAGGACCAGCGAGGGCAGCTCGTCCAGGGTGAGGGCGGGGTCGGCCGGGTCGCGGCCGAGGATCTGGTAGAGCTCGCCGGACCAGGTCGCCTCGTCGGTCAGCAGGTTCCACTCCGCGCTGCCGACCCGGCTGAGCAGCGAGCCGTGCGGGAGGTCGGACGGGGCCGTGCGCGGCCCGGACTCTGCGCCGGGCCGGGCCGGGCCGGGCTCGGCGGAAGCGGACGGCGTGGGGTCCGGACCGTCCCGGAGCTGCGCCAAGTGGGTGTCCAGGTCGTCCAGTTGGTGCAGGGCGAGGTCGTACAGGGCGCGCTGCCAGCGTTCCTCGGGGTCCGCGCCGTCGATCCGGGTGTCCCGCCGTACGGCGTCCACGTCGCCCTTGAGCCGCCGCGTCTGCGTGATCAGCGCCTCGACCGAGCCGCGCCCGGAGGGCTGGGCGGCTGGGCGGCCCGCGGAGACTGGGGACGGCATGACGCACTCCGAAGGGGGACGATACGGCCAGGGCAGGACGGGGGACCGTTACGACTGTTGCACAGCCCGCGACGCCCTGTAAGGGATTTGGCAACACACGATACGGTGGTGCTTCCGGCATATGCCAGAGTCTTCCCGGAGTGATTCGCGGGCACGAATGACGTACGCGTCGGGCAGGGCAAGTCGTAGGAGTGCTACGAGAGTTGACCCGTGTGAGCGATCTTCGTGTCGCGCTCACGCGTGTGTTCGACGCTCGCGTGTTCGCCTGCCTGTCGAGCGGCCTGTACCCATCGAACTCTGACCGGATTTGGCGGCATGCGAAGGGCCCCCGCGCACTCCATATAAACATGGAGACCACTGTCGAACAGCCCGTGCTCGCCCGGCTCGTCACGGCCGAGGATCAGGAGATCCCGGTGTCGGCCACCCTGCGGTACACCGCCGACGATCCGCTGGCCGTCTTCGTCGACTTCCCCGCCGAGGCGTCCCTGGAGGGCGAGGACGTCACCTGGACCTTCGCGCGCTCCCTGCTCGACGACGGGCTGCGCGCCCCGGCCGGTCACGGGGACGTACAGATCTGGCCGTACGGCCGCACCCGGACGGTGCTGGAGTTCCACTCGCCCCACGGGATGGCCCTGCTCCAGTTCCAGACCCCGGCCCTGCGCCGGTTCCTGTTGCGGACCTACGCGGCGGTGCCGCCCGGGCAGGAGGACGTGGCGCGGGTGGTGGAACGGGGACTGAGTGCTCTGTTCGGCGGGGTGTGAGCGACGCCCAGGTCTTTTGACTTTTGTTCACCTCCGCCTCACCGCACGGGTATGGACCCTGACGATCACCCCGTGCACCCTGTCGCGCGGTGTGCCGCACGGGCGCACCGGTGACGAGGACGGGGCGAATGACACCGATCAGCCGCAGAGGCTTCGTGGGACTGGGCGCGTCCGTCGCGGCGGGTGTGGCGCTGGGCGCCGGCACCGCCCGTACGGCGTCGGCCGCAGCGGCCACGGCGTCGGGCACGATCAAGGACGTACAGCACGTGGTGATCCTCATGCAGGAGAACCGCAGCTTCGACCACTACTTCGGCCGTCTCAAGGGCGTGCGCGGCTTCGACGACCGCAGCGGCATCACCCTCGGCGGCGGATACCCGGTCTTCAACCAGCCGAACGGGCTGGGCCGGCAGTACCCGTGGAAGCTGAGCGCGACCCCGTCCGCCGGCGGCAAGGACGGCGAGACGCTGGCCCAGTGCAACGGCGACCTGCCGCACTCGTGGTCCTCGCAGCACTCCGCCTGGAACAAGGGCCGGATGGACAACTGGGTCGCGGGCGTCGGCAACGTCCGCTCGCTCGGCTACCTGGACCGCTCCGACATCCCGTTCCACTACGCGCTCGCGGACAACTACACCATCTGCGACGCCTACTTCTGCTCCACTCTCAGCGCCACCGGCCCCAACCGCACCTTCCTGTGGAGCGGCAAGGTCGACTCCTCCTCCTACGACGGCGGCGACGAGTCCGGCCTGACCTGGCAGACCTACGCCGAGGCGCTCCAGGCCGCCGGGGTGTCCTGGAAGGTCTACCAGAACGCGGCCGACAACTACGGGGACAACGGCTGCGCCTACTTCAAGAACTTCGCGAACGCCAAGGCCGGCGACCCGCTGTACGACCGGGGCATGTCCTCGGTGCCGAGCGTGACCGGCTCGACCCCGGACGACATCGCCGCCGCGATCAAGGCCGACGTCGTCGCGGGCACCCTCCCCCAGGTCTCCTGGGTCGTCCCCAACCAGGGCTTCTCCGAGCACCCCTACGCCCCGCCCGGCGACGGCGCGCACTTCGTCAACCTCGTCTACCAGGCCCTCGCCGCCGACCCGGACGTCTTCGACTCGACCGTGCTGTTCCTCAACTACGACGAGAACGACGGCTACTTCGACCACGTGCCCCCGCCGGCGCCGCCCGCCGGCACGGCCGGGGAGTTCCTGAACGGCGTGCCCTACGGCTTCGGCTTCCGGGTGCCGATGATCGTCGTCTCGCCCTGGACGCGCGGCGGCTGGGTCTCCTCGGAGGTCTTCGAGCACACCTCGGTGCTGCGCTTCCTGGAGACCTGGACGACCGCGCTCGGCACGCCCGTGCGGTGCGCCAACATCAGCGACTGGCGGCGACAGGTCAGCGGCGACCTCACCGGCGTCTTCGACTTCGCCAACCCGGTCCACGGCGCGGTCTCGCTGCCCGCGACCGGCGTCATCGGCATCAACACCTGCGGCCCGCTGCCCAATCCGGTGCCGACGGACAACGCCCTGCCCGCCCAGGAGCCCGGCACCCGGCCCGCCCGCGCGCTGCCGTACCAGCCGAACGGCTACCTGGACCACCTGGAGTTCGACGCGGCAGGCAAGACCCTCGCCTGGTTCACCATGACCAACCAGGGCACCCCGGCCTCCCGCGCCGCCCACTTCTCCATCCACCCGAACGCCTACCGCGACACCACGCCGTACCCGTACACGGTGGACGCGGGCGGCACCGCCTCCGACTTCTTCAACATCGGGACCGGCTTCGGGGGCGGACAGTACGACCTGACCATGGTCGGCCCCAACCGCTTCCTGCGCCGCTTCCAGGGGGACGCCACGAAGGCGGGCAAGTCGGCCGAGGTGCGCGCCCGTTACGCCGTCGAGCCCGGCACCGGCAAGCTCGCGCTCTACATCAGGATGACCAACTCCGGGTCGTCGTCGGTGACGTTCACCATCACCTCGGGCCACTACCGCGGCGACGGCCCCTGGACCTACACCGTCGCCGCGGGCGCCTCGACGGAGGACTTCTTCAACGCCGTCGCGTACCAGAACGGCTGGTACGACTTCACGGTGGCCGTCGACTCCGACGCGACCTGGTCGCGCCGGCTCACCGGGCACCTGGAGACGGGCGCCGCGAGCGTCAGCGGCTGACCCCGGCGCAGACGTCGTACAGCTCCGGGCGCGGGGCGAGGCCGACGGCCACCCGGCCGCCGTGCTCCAGCGCCCGGACCCCCGCCTCGGCGACGGCGGAGGCCGCGTAGCCGTCCCAGGCGCTCGCGCCGGTGACCTCGCCGCGCCGGGTGGCGTCGACCCATGCCTGCACCTCGCGGTCGTAGGCGGCGGCGAAGCGCACGAGGTAGTCCCGCGCCACCTCCTCGCGGGCCGCGCCGCCGGTGGTGACCACCATGGTGTGCTCGTCGCCGATCCGGGCGCTGCCCTTCTCGCACACGGCCTCGCAGCGCACCTGGTAGCCGAAGCCGCAGTTCACGAACACCTCGACGTCCACCAGCGCGCCCCGGTCGGTCTCGAACAGCACGAACTGGGGGTCGAGCAGGCCGGCCGGGGCACCCGAGGAGGGCGTGGGGCGCAGCACGGTCACCGCCGTCAGCTCCTGCCCGAGCAGCCAGCGGGCCGCGTCGATCTCGTGCGAGACCGAGCTGTCGACCAGCATCGCGCTGGTGAAGCCGGGCGGTGAGGAGACATTGCGGTGGGTGCAGTGGAGCATCAGCGGCCGGCCGAGGCTGCCGCCGTCCAGCAGCGTCTTCAGCCGCCGGTACTCGGCGTCGTGGCGGCGCATGAAGCCGATCTGCGCGAGCCGGCGGCCCAGCCGGGCCTCGGCCTCCACGATCCGCAGCGCCCCGGTGGCGTCC
Organism: Streptomyces sp. NPDC025793; assembly: GCF_055558375.1. NCBI lineage: Bacteria > Bacillati > Actinomycetota > Actinomycetes > Kitasatosporales > Streptomycetaceae > Streptomyces > Streptomyces sp. NPDC025793. The sequence continues at coordinate 156,289 of NZ_JBVHMR010000013.1, forward strand.
GGGACCATGGGCTTCTCGCACAGCACCGGCAGGCCCCGGGCGAACGCGGCGAGCAGCGCCTCCTCGTGCGCCGGGCCGGGTGAGGCGATGAGCACGGCGGCGACACCGGGCGCGTCGAGCGCGGCCTCGGCGTCCGTGTGCACGCTGACTCCGGCGAGGCCGGCCACCGCCTCCTTCGCCCGCTCGCCGTCCGGGTCGGCCACGGCCGCGACCCTGGCACCGCTCACCACCTGATCGAGCCGTCGTATGTGATCGGCCCCCATGTGCCCCGCACCCAGTACCGCCACACCCAGCAGGTCACCCATGCGCGCGCTCCCTTACACCGACGATCACGCCGTAGCGTACGCCGCGCGGGGAGCGCCGCCGGGGGAGTGGTTCAGTACCGCAGCACGCCCGCGATCCCGTCGGCGTCGCCCAGGGCGCCGTCGGGTACGAAGCGGACGTCGGCGCCGGTCTCCAGGCACTGCTCGACGATCTCGTCGACGATGTCCTCGCGGGCCTCCAGGTCGCCGGACACGGCCGGCACCAGATGGTCGCCGAGGTCGTTGACGGTCGCCCGGAAGTTCTCCTCGACGGCGAGCAGCCGCACCCGGCCCTCGCGGGCGCTCTGCCACAGCTCGTCCAGACCGGCCGCGTAGGTCTTGTGACCGCGTGCCGCGGTCAGCTCGCCCATGACGGACGTGGTGTCCCTGCGGGCCTCGGCCTCCAGCACCGGCCGCAGCGCCTGCCACACGGCCTCCGGACCGGCGTGCGCGAGGCCGCCGTGCGGGACCTGGACGGCGTTCCCGGCCACGCTGCCCGCCTCGTCCAGCAGGGACAGCGCCGCCTGCTCGCCGGTGACGTACAGGGGCCGGGGCTGCTCGCGCAGGAGCGCGGCCATGGCGATGTCGGCGTCGCGCAGGAACTGGCGGGTGGACTCGTCGCGGTACGCGCTCGGCGTGTCGCCGATCTGCTCCTGGCGCTCCGGGTCGAAGTTCCGCTCCGGGCGCTGCAGCGGGAAGCCGCCGGAGTCGTCGGCCACCACGCGGCCCTCGCCGCCGCTCCACAGGCTGACGCGGTCCGCGGAGACCGACAGCACCCAGAACGGCCGCTCGGCCGCCTGTGCGGCGACCAGGTTGCGGGTGAGGAAGGTGTCCGAGAGCACCACCCGCTCGGGGACGGTGCGGGCCAGGGACCACACCTGGTGCTCGCCGGGGGCGGCGAAGATCACCAGGCCGTCCTCGGCGTGCGCGAGGTCGACCTCGGACAGGGCCCGGTCGAGCTGGGCCTCGACGTCGTTGCGTCGTTCACGGGTGACGGCGGGGTCGGCCTCCAGGCGTTTGCGCGCCTCGGTGAGGACATTGCGCAGCCGGACGGGATCCTGCCCGTTGTCCGGTTCGCGGCGGTGTGTCGGGGTCAGCACGGACACCGCCGGGTAGGGACGCGGGCGCCGCAGTTCGGCCAGGGTCGCGGGACTCAGTGCGTGCTCCATGACAGCACGATAGGACCGATTCACGGATGGGGCATTCGGGGCAAGCCCGCCGGGCAGGAGGGTGATTCCCGGGTCAGGCCGTGGTGGCGGGGACGGCCGGCACGTCCACCGCGATCGATCCCTGGGCCACCGCGCACAGGGTCCGCGCACCGTCGTCGTCGAGCGTGGAGAGGTCGCAGCGGCACACGACCCGGCTGCGCCCCGCGCGGATCACCCTGGCATCGGCGCGCAGCGTCGCACCCCGCGCCGGGCGCCGGTAGTCGATGCTGTACCCGGCGGTGATCAGCCGGGTCCCGGCCACGCTGCCGGCGGCGAAGGCGAGCGCGTTGTCGGCCGCGTAGCCGAGCACTCCGCCGTGCAGGAAGCCGTACTGCTGGAGCAGTTCCTCGCGGATGTCGACTTCGAGCGTCGCCCCGCCGTCGCCGAAGGCCACGAGGCGGGCCCCGAGCAGTGCGCTGAAGGGCTGTGCGGCCAGGACTTTCCGGGCGACCGACAGGTCAGGGATGTCGTGCACGGCACGCCTCGCTCTCGCGACTCACTTCACTAGTGAAGTGAGGGTGGCGCCGGTCTGCCGCCTCTGTCAACATCGGCCCATGTCCGAGCCCGTCCGGCCCGAGCCCGACCAGCGCCTGTTCTTCCTGCTCCAGCGGGCCGCGCACCAGCTGCGCACCGCCGCGGACCGCCGGCTGCTGGCCGCCGCCGGGATCACCTCGGCGCAGCTCGGCGCGCTGTACGCGGTGCGCGACCGGCCCGGGATCACCCAGCGGGAACTCGCCGCGGACCTGGGCCTGCGCGAGTCCGGCGTCACCGCGCTCGTCACCCGGCTCACCGCCGCCGGTCTGCTCGACAAGCGTGCCCACCCCCGCGAACACCGCGCCGTGGTGCTGGAGTTGACCGAGGACGGTGCCGCGGCGCTGACCGCCGCCGGGCCGGAGGTCGACCGGTTCAACGCGGGTCTGCGCGCCGCGCTCGGCGCGGACGGCTTCAGCCGGGCGGCCGGGGCGTTGCGGACGCTCACCCGCTGGGAGCCGCCCACCGCGCCGTGACGCCGCAATCATGGTGAAGTCTTTGCCCGTGGCCGGTTCGTGGCGGCCGTGGCCCGGCAGGACCGGCCTCACCGGATTTCGCGCGGGCAAAAAGCGGCCGAAAGCGTGGGGTGAGGGGGTCGTCCGTGTTACGCCCGCATTGACTGCCTCGGGCAACTGACGGACGCTCGACTGGTAGGTGCTCGATACAACTGGTTCCTCGACCGGAATCCGTCTCCCATAAAGACAGTGCAGGTGAGCACGGGGTACGGGCGCGAACCGGAGGCAGGAGGTAGCGCATGTGCGGCATCACCGGATGGGTCTCCTTCGATCGTGATCTGACCATCGAGGCCACCACATTGGATGCAATGACCGAGACGATGGCCTGCCGGGGTCCGGACGACCGCGGCACCTGGTCCGAGGGCCCGGCCGCCCTGGGGCACCGCCGTCTTGCGATCATCGACCTTCCCGGCGGCAGGCAGCCGATGTCCCTGTCGACGCCCCAGGGGAACATCGCCATGGTCTACTCCGGGGAGGCCTACAACTTCACCGAGCTGCGCCGCGAACTCGAAGGCCGCGGGCACCGGTTCACCACCGACTCCGACACCGAGGTCGTCCTGCACGCCTACCTCGAATGGGGCGACCAGGTCGCCGAACGCCTCAACGGCATGTACGCCTTCGCCGTCTGGGACGGCCGTCACGACAAGCTCGTGATGATCCGCGACCGCATGGGCATCAAGCCGTTCCACTACTACCCCACCGCCGACGGCGTCCTGTTCGGCTCCGAGCCCAAGGCGATCCTGGCCAACCCGCTGGCCCGCCGCCGGGTCACGCTGGACGGCCTGCGCGAGCTGTTCGTCATGATCAAGACGCCCGGGCACGCGATCTGGGACGGCATGCGCGAGGTGGAACCCGGCACCGTCGTCACCGTCGACCGCACCGGCATCGGCACACGCGTCTACTGGCGGCTGCGGACCCTCGCGCACACCGACGACCGCGCCACCTCCATCGCCACCGTCCGCTCCCTGCTCGACGACATCGTGCGCCGCCAGCTCGTCGCCGACGTGCCGCGCTGCACCCTGCTCTCCGGCGGCCTCGACTCCTCCGCGATGACCGCGATCGCCGCCCGCCAACTCGCCGAACAGGGAGAGAAGGTACGCAGCTTCGCCGTCGACTTCGTCGGCCAGACCGACAACTTCATCGCCGACGAACTGCGCGGCACCCCCGACACCCCCTTCGTGCACGACGTGGCCCGGCTCGCGAAGACGGACCACCAGGACATCGTGCTCGACTCCCAGTCCCTCGCCGACCCCGCCGTGCGCGAGCAGGTGATCCGCGCCCGCGATCTGCCGTCCGGCCTCGGTGACATGGACTCCTCGCTGCTGCTGCTCTTCCGCGCCATCCGCGAGAAGTCCACCGTCGCCCTGTCCGGCGAGTCCGCCGACGAGGTCTTCGGCGGCTACCTCCAGTTCTTCGACGAGGACGCGCGCCGCGCCGACACCTTCCCGTGGCTGGTGCGCTTCGGACGGCACTTCGGCGACGACACCGACGTCCTGCGCACCGACCTGGCCAAGTCCCTCGACCTGGAGACCTACATCGCCGACGGCTACCGTACGGCCGTCGCCGCGATCGACCGGCTGGACGGCGAGAGCGACTTCGAGTACCGGATGCGGCAGATCAGCCATCTGCATCTGACCCGCTTCGTGCGCGTCCTGCTCGACCGCAAGGACCGGATGAGCATGGCCGTGGGCCTGGAGGTCCGGGTGCCGTTCTGCGACCACCGCCTGGTCGAGTACGTCTACAACGCGCCCTGGGCCGTGAAGTCCTTCGACGGCCGGGAGAAGAGCCTGCTGCGCGAGGCGGCCGCGGACGTCCTGCCGCGCTCGGTGTACGACCGCGTGAAGAGCCCGTACCCCTCCACCCAGGACCCGCTGTACGCAGTCGCGCTGCGCGAGCAGGTCAAGGACCTGCTCTCCCGGCCCTCGCACCCCGTCTTCGACCTGCTCGACCGGGAGCGGGTCCGGGCGGCCGCCGAGCGCGACACCCCGGTCAGCAACCAGACGGAGCGGCGCGGTCTGGAGCGCACGCTGGACTTCGCGCTGTGGCTGGACGCCTACGCGCCGGAACTGGTCCTCAACTGAGACCGATGGCCCGGTCCGCGGCCGCCGCGCTCGGCTGCCACCACGTCGTCACCGGCTCCCACACCAGGACCCGCGTCCCGGTGCCGAGCCGGCCGGCGGTGAAGGTGCGGCCCGCGTGCGCGGCCGAGGCGGCCACGGTGAGGCCGTCCGTCCGGCGGGCCTCGGGGTCCGCAGGGTCACGGATGGTGCGCACGTCCGCGTAGGCGCTCTCGCCCGCCGCGAGCCGGTGGTCGCCGGTGCCGCCCGCCGGAACCGGCACGGCCGCCCCGTCCAGGTCCCCGAAGGTCACCGTGGGCACCCGGTCGACGGCACACGCGCGAGTGCCGCGGTTGGTGACGCTGATGCGCACCGTGCCCGGCCGGCCGGGCACGGCCCTCGCCCGGACCGTCAGCGACGACTCGGCGCAGCGGGCGGTCCGCGCGTGTTCGGCAGGGGCCGCGGCGGTCGCGGTGGCGGCCCGGCCCGGCGCCGCGGTCAGCAGCAGGGCCGCCGCGGCGGCCGAGGCGGCGGGTACGGCGAGGGCGGCGCGGATGCGCATGATGGTCTCTCCCTGTCGCGGTCACGTGCGGCGGCGCCGGCGTGCGGGCCGCCGGGGCGCGCCTGTCGTCAGTCGCCGGAGTCCGTGGTGTCGCTCCAGTCCTTCCCGTCGGCCGGGCAGGAGCTGCCGTTCGGTGGCAGCGAGCCGTACAGCAGGAAGTCGTCGACCGTATCGTGCACGCACGTGGAGGAGGTGTACCCGGTGTGGCCGTCGCCCTTGTTGTCCAGCACCACCGCCGGCGACCCCAGCCGCGCGGCCGTCTCCACGGTCCACCGGTACGGCGTCGCCGGGTCGCCGCGCGTGCCCACGAGCAGCATGTCGCCGGTGTCGACGTTCTTGACCCGGTCGCGGACGAAGTCGGTGCCCCTGGGGCGGCCGTAGCACATGAGCAGCTGGGTCAGCCGGTAGCGGCCGAAGACCGGGGAGGCCTGCTCGTACCGGGCCAGCAGGTTCTTCAGGTCCGCGACGATCCGGTTCGCGGTGGGCCGGTCGGGGTCGTCCGCGCAGTTGATCGCCATCAGCGCGGCCGTCAGGTTGTCGGTCGGGACGTCCTGCGGATCGACGATGCCGCCCTTCCTGTGGTGCCCGCCGGAGGCCGCCCACGCCGCCGCGCCCGACCGCACGGGCAGGCTGGAGCCGCTGGTCGCGAAGGCCAGCACGCCCCGGGTGTCGCCCTCCTGCGTCAGCGAGGCCAGCGCCCGCTCCAGCGAGGGCCACAGCTCCTTGCTGTACAGGCCCTGCCCGATGGCGCCCACCAGGTCCTGCCCGGACAGGCTGCCGCCGAGGTCCGTCGGTACCGGGTGTGCGTCGAGCGAGCGCACCAGCCGCACGATCTGCTCCCCGGCGGCACGCCGGTCCTGGCCGAACGGGCAGGCGACGTCCGTCGTACACCAGTCCAGGAAATCGTCCAGCGCGGTCTGCTGACCCTCGGCTCCCGCCACTCCCTGCTCGGACAGCGGCTCCGTCAGGGTGTCCACGCCGTCGAGGGCGAACCGTCCGACCTTGTGCGGGAACTCGGCCGCGTAGACCGCGCCGAGCCTGGTTCCGTAGGAGAAGCCCAGGTAGTTGAGCTTCTTGTCGCCGAGGGCCTGGCGGATGACGTCCAGGTCGCGGGCGGCGTCCACGGTGCCTATGTGGGCGAGCACCGGGCCGGAGTGCCGGGCGCACTCGGCGGCGGCCAGCTTCAACTGCCGCAGCAGCTCCTGGGGATGGTCGAGGCCGGCGCTGTCGTCCGCCGCGTCCGAGGCCTCGCCGGCGCCCTCGCCGCAGCTGACGGGGGAGGAGCGGCCGACGCCGCGCGGGTCGAAGGTGACCACGTCGTAGCCGTTGGTCAGGTCCATGAAGTCCCGCCCGTCCGACGCGAGTTCGCTGATCCCGGCGGCGCCGGGACCGCCGAAGTTCAGCAGCACCGAGCCGTGTGAGGGGCCGGTCGCCCGGTAGCGGGCCAGGGCGATGTCGAGGGTTCCCGAGCGCGGACGGGCGTAGTCGAGCGGGACGGTGACCGCGGTGCACTGGAGGTCCTTCGGCATGTCCGGGCTGTCGCAGGACGACCACGTCGGCTTCTGCCGGTAGAACCGGGACAGGTCGGGCTGCGGCCGGGCGGCGGCGGCCGCGGGCAGTCCGGCGCCGAGCAGCGCCAGGGCGAGGAATCCGGCCCCCGCGCAGCGCCGCACGGCGGACCGTGTGGTCGGCTTGGCCAGCATCGTTCGCCTCCCGGGACGCCTGTCGCGGACCGGGGGACGGCGCCCTCGGATCACCATAAGCGGGCCCTGCGGCGCCCGCCTCCGGGCGAGCGGGCAGTCCTTCGGTGTCGTACGATTCGCGTTTTATGTTGCCTGTTATCGATCATTGAGCGGCTTTACGTGCGGTTCGATAACAGTGTCGCTCGACGGGGTGAAAGACCGATACGCCATAACTCGGATGGTTCACCTGCGTTTTACGGGGTGCGGGTGAGTGCCCGCGACGATGTCTGGAAGGCAGGGAACCTATGAGACGGGCTACCCGAAACGGTGTGATCGCCCTCGTCACCGCCTCCGGAGCGATGGCCGTGGCGCTGCCGGTGTCCGCCGCCTTCGCGGCCGACGGCAGCGCCGCCGACGGCACCGCGGCCGGCTCGCCCGGGCTGATCTCCGGCAACGGCATCCAGCTCCCGGTGGATCTGCCGGTGAACGCGTGCGGCAACACCGTCGACGTGGTCGGACTGCTCAACCCCGCGACGGGCAACCGCTGCGCCAACACCGGCGGCCACACGGAGGACCGCGCGGCCACGTCCGGCGGAGCCGCCGCCCACGGCGCCGCCCATGACTCGCCGGGGGTGCTCTCCGGCAACGGCGTCCAGCTCCCCGTCGACCTGCCGGTGAACATCAGCGGCAACAGCGTCAACGTGGTCGGCATCGGCAACCCGGCCGTCGGCAACACCTCCGTCAACGGCCCCGTCGGCCACCCCCGCACCCCCCGGCACCCGCACACCCCGACCCCGGCGCCCGTGCGGCACGGCACCGTCCCGTCCGCACCCGTGCCGGAGCCGTCGGTGTCCACGCTCGCCCACACCGGCAGCGACGCGACCCTCCCCGCCGCGGCGGGGAGCGCCGCGCTCCTGCTCGGCGGGGCGGTCCTCTACCGCCGCTTCCGCCCGGACCGCACCCGCTGACCTCCCGGCACCCGGCGAGGGCCCCACCGGACGCCGGCCCGGTGGGGCTTGATCGTGTGCAGTACGTTGTCCCGGTGACGGCGGCATACGCGGGCGATGGCGGGCGCTGCCGCGCCGGGCGCGGGCGGCTCTCGTGCTCTACGCCGCGGGGTTCCTGGAGGGCACCGGCCACCAGGCACTGAATCTGGCCCGCGGCGGCCTGCACGTCTATGCCGCCGCCGGCCCACTGCCGTTGCAGGTGTTCTTCGTCGCCCTGGTCGCCCTCGGCCCGCTCGCCGCCGCCCTGATCCTGTGGCTGCGCCCTTGGGGCTTCCGGCTGGCGGCCGCCGTGATGACACTGGACGTCCTCGCCAACTGGTACGTCAACTGGCCCTGGGTGACGGCGCATCCCTGGGCGGTGCTGCGGCCGGTGGGGCCGCTGCCGATCACCCTCTTCGGGCTGTTCGTCGTCGCGACGGCACCCGCGCTGCTGCGCGCGGCGCGTGGTTCCGCAACGGCCGATCTTGTCATGGCGCGGCCCCCGTCGATCCGGAAAGATGCGGGACGGCAGCCCGGCCCCGACGGAAATGGAGCGCACCGATGACCCCTGCAGCCCCCCACGACCTCGTCGTCACGCAGGCCACACTCGACGACTGGCCGATGATCGCCGCATGGGCGGCGGCGGAGGGCTGGAACCCCGGAGTGTCCGACGGGCCCGCGTTCTTCGCGCAGGATCCCGACGGGTTCTTCCTCGGCCGGATCGACGGGGAGCCGGTGTCGGCCATCTCGGTCGTCACCTACGGCCAGGATTACGCCTTCCTGGGCTGCTACCTGGTCCGCCCCGACCTGCGCGGCCACGGCCATGGCCTCACCACCTGGAAGACCGCCCTGGCGCACGCCGGGAGCCGCACCGTCGGCCTGGACGGAGTCGTCGCCCAGCAGGACAACTACCGCCAGTCCGGCTTCGAACTCGCCCACCGCACCATCCGGTTCACCGGCATCGCGCCCCGGGGCGAGGTGCCCGGAGACGTCCGCCCGGCCGGTCCCGGCGTTCTCGCCGCGCTCACCGCCTACGACAGCGTCTGCTACCCGGCCGACCGGCCCCGCTTCCTCACCGAGTGGCTCACCGGCCCCGGCCACCGGGCCTTCGTCCGCCACGACGGCGGGCGTCCGACCGGGTACGGCGTGCTCCGCCCCGGCCACGACAGCCTGCGCATCGGCCCGTTGTTCGCCGACACCGCCGAGGACGCCCGGGCCCTGTTCACCGCCCTCACCGCCGAGGCCGAAGGCCGCGAGGTGGCCATCGACGTGCCCGAGCCGAACGCGGCCGGCATCGCCCTCGCCGAAGAGGCCGGATTCCGCGCCTCCTTCGAGACCGCCCGGATGTACACCGGCCCGGTCCGCGAACACGCCCGGCACCGCGTGTTCGGCGTGACCACGCTCGAACTCGGCTGACCGGCAGGGGACTTACGACCGAAGACGGCGCCGGTGCAGCTCGCGCACCTCGTCCACCGGCTCCGGCACCGGCCCCTCCACGGCCACGCCGGGCGCGACCTCCTGGACGGGCAGCGGCCGCACCGGCGCCTGCGGCGCACCCGACTCGGCCGGCCAGGCGGTGAGTTGGGCGGAGGAGGCGACGTACACGATGCGGCCGAGTCCCACCCACGCGTGCGCGGCCGCGCACATCGGGCTGTGCTCGCCGGAGGTGTAGACGGTGGCGCCCGCCCGCTCCTCGGCCGTCAGATGCGCGGCCGACCAGCGCGCCGGCTCGAACTCGGGATGCCGGGTGTGGTCCCCGCCGGCCACCCGGTTGCGGTCCTCGGCCGGCACCGTGCCGTCCGCCGCCACGAGCACCGACCCGAACGGCTCGTCACCGTTCTCCAGCGCCTCGACGGCCAGCTCCACGCAGCGGCGCAGATGCCGCAGCTCACTGTCCTTCACCATCCTCCACCGACCTCCTGACCGCATGATCTCCGGAGGCACACGCCACGGCCACCGGGACCGGCCCGGCCAGCGGCTCTGCATCCGGGGCAACAGCGCGCCACACGGCCGCACCGGGCGGTCGTACGGCCGCACGGGGCTGTCGTACGGCCAATTCCGTTGCCCGGCCGGAGCCGATCTGCTCAGCTGGGCGCATGGATCACACAGCGGTGCTCGCGCTCTACGACCGGGACGTGCGCGAGCGAGCACGTCCCGACGACCCCGGCGCCCGGGTCGAGCGGGCCGGCGCGGTCGTGCGGCAGGTCGCGGACGCCCATGGCTGGAACGGCGTGCTCTGGAGCGACCTGGACGAGGCCGGTGCCGACCGGGCGATCCGCGACCAGATCGCCCGCTTCACCTCCCTGGGCCGGGACTTCGAGTGGAAGCTCTACGGCCACGACCGGCCGGCCGACCTGGGTGCCCGGCTCACCGCCGCGGGATTCCGGGCCGAGTCCGAGGAGACGCTGCTCGTCGCCGAGACCGCGCGGCTCGCCCTGGACGCCGAACCGCCCGCCGGCGTCCGGCTCGTGGAGGCCGCCGACGAGGCCGGGGTCGACCTCGTCGTGGACGTGCACGAGAAGGCCTTCGGTACCGACGGTACGCGGCTGCGCCACCGGCTGCTGGCGCGGCTGGCCGCCGATCCCGGCACGGTCGTCGTCGTGGCCGCGCTCGCCGGTGACGAACCGGTCAGCGCGGCCCGCATGGAGCTGGTGCCCGGCACCCCGTTCGCCGGACTGTGGGGCGGCGGCACCGTCGAGGCCTGGCGCGGCCGGGGTCTCTACCGCGCCCTGGTCGCCCACCGCGCCCGCGTCGCCGCCGCCCACGGCTACCGCTATCTCCAGGTCGACGCCTCCCCGATGAGCCGCCCGATCCTGCAGCGCCTCGGCTTCCACGCACTGAGCACCACCACCCCATATCTGTACGGGAATTGAGCGCGCTCCCGCCGGGCGGGGGCGGGGAGAGGCCCCGTCCGTTCATTGCCGGGACTTTCTGTTCACCGGGCTGTCATGCCATGTACCTTTCAAACAGTCCACGCGTGTAGAACCCTCAACCCGGCTCTACGCGCGCAGATTTGGCGGCCCCCCAACCGCCTCTCCCCACCCCTCATGGAGGTTCGCCGGATGCTTGGATCCAGGAGATCCCGCCGCAGACTCACCACCGCCCTGGCCGGTTTCGGGCTGCTCCTCACCGGAGCCGCCGTCCAGGTCGGCAGCGGCAGCACCCCCGCCCACGCGGCCACCACGCACCGCGTCCTGTTCGACAACGCCCACGCCGAGACGGCCGGCAACGCCGACTGGATCATCTCCACCAGTCAGCCCGACCCGCTCGGTGAGAACTCCTCCCCGTCCGCCGAGACCGACTGGACCGGCGCGCTGTCCTCCTGGGGCGTGGCGCTCCAGAAGACCGGCGACTACAGCCTGAAGACGCTGCCGTCGGGCTCCAGCCTCAGCTACGGCGGCTCGTCCTCGACCGACCTGTCGAACTTCGACACGCTGGTCCTGCCGGAGCCCAACACGCTGTTCACGAGCGCCGAGAAGACGGCGATCATGAACTTCGTGAAGAACGGCGGCGGCCTGTTCATGATCTCCGACCACACCGGCTCGGACCGCAACAACGACGGCTACGACTCGGTCCAGATCCTCAACGATCTGATGACCAACAACAGCGTCGACTCCAGCGACCCGTTCGGCTTCTCGATCGACTCGCTCAACATCAGCTCGGACCACCCGGCCGCGATCAGCGACAGCACCGACCCGGTCCTGCACGGCTCCTTCGGGACCGTCACCAAGAGCCTGATCGCCAACGGCACCACCGCCACCCTCAAGCCCGGCGACAACTCCGCCGTCAAGGGCCTGCTCTACCGCACCGGTTACTCCGGAAACACCGGCGCCTTCTTCCTCACCAGCACCTTCGGCAGCGGCCGCGTCGCCTACTGGGGTGACAGCTCCCCGATCGACGACGGCACCGGCCAGGCCGGCAACACCCTGTACGACGGCTGGAACGACTCCAGCGCCACCAACGCGGCCCTCGCGCTCAACGCCACCGCCTGGCTGGCCGGTTCGGGCACCAGCAGCGGCGGAGGCGGCGGCACCGGTGGCGGCGGCACCGGCACCTGCACCGCCGCCCAGCTCCTCGGCAACAACGGCTTCGAGTCGGGCAACTCCACCTGGAGCGCCTCCAGCGGCGTCATCACCAACTCCAGCGGTGAGGCCGCCCGTTCGGGCTCGTACTACGCCTGGCTCGACGGCAACGGCACCGCCACCACCGACACCCTCTCCCAGTCGGTGAGCATTCCGTCCGGCTGCACCTCGGCCAAGCTCAGCTTCTACCTGCACATCGACACGGCCGAGACCACCACCAGCACCGCCTACGACACCCTCAAGGTCCAGGTGCTGAACAGCTCCGGCACGGTCCTCGGCACCCTGGCCACGTACTCGAACCTGAACGCGGCCTCCGGCTACACCCAGCGCAGCTTCGACCTGAGCAGCTACGCCGGGCAGACCGTCACCCTGAAGTTCACCGGCACCGAGGGCTCCAAGTACCAGACCTCGTTCGTCGTCGACGACACCGCGCTCGACGTCGCCTGAGCCGAACAGCACCACGGGGGCGGGCCGTTGGAGCCCGTCCCCGCACCGTTGTCCCCTTCATCCCGCCGGAATCGTCCGCTCGGGCGTGTTCCAGCCGGAGAGCCGCACGCCCGGCGCCGAGCCGTGCAGGTCGGCCGTCCGGCAGGTGGCCGTCAGCGTCACCGACTCGCCCGGCCACAGGCTCACCTCGTTGTCCGACCAGCGCACCGGAAGCACCGGCCTGCCCTGCGCGTCCACGAGACGGACGTCCGCCAGCAGGACCGGGGTCCTCCCGCCCCCGGTGCCGCGCAGGGTGACCGTCGTGGTCGAGGTCCCCTCCGAGGCGGTCGTGGCCGCCGTCGCCGACACCGGCACCTGAGGCATCGACGCGAGCCCGGTGAGGTCGGCGTAGCTCGTCGTCGGCGTGTAGTACCAGGTGGTGCCGGACCAGTCGAGGGTGTCGGGGCGGGTGGACAGCCAGTACACGTTCCGGCTCACCTCCCTGCCCGCCGCGTCCGTCAGGTCCAGCCGGAGCAGGTACGTGCGCGCCAGTCCGCTCACCGAGGCCGGGAGGGTCAGCGGGGTCGTGTGGGCGCCGTCGCCGTCCACCGAGACGTCGCGCACCGACGTGGCGTACCTCTGGGTACCGTCGGGGTCGAAGAGGGCGGCCCGTGCGGTGAGTCCGTGCGCGGCGTCGTGCCGGTTGTTCACGACGGCGACCTGGCGGTTGTCGTACCCGTACTGGATGTGCAGCGGTTCGTTCGCCTTCTTCGCGCCGAAGTAGGCGCCACCCTGGTCGAGATAGCGGTCCGTCAACTGCCAGTGCAGGGACGTCCAGCCGCTGTCGAACATCCAGTGGATCACCCCGGTCGCGGGCTTCGAGGCGTCCGTCGCGTTGCGCCCGTACGCCTCGAACTGGGCGCGGACGTCCTCGTACTGGGCCAGCTGGGCCTTGCGGACGTAGTCGACGAGGCTCTTCGGGGCGCCGTAGCGGCCGGTGAGGGCGTAGTCGTAGATCTTCAGCGTGCCGAAGACGGAGGACGGCGAGCGGTGGTACTGCCGGGCGCCCGGATCCTGCCAGAGGGTGTCGAGCTCGGCCGGGGTGAGCATGCGGCGCAGGGTGTCGAGGGTGGGGATGCTCGGGCCCGCGCTGGTCTCGGAGTTGAAGCCGGTGGCCCCGCCCTCGCGCTTGGCGTACCAGTAGCCGGGCGGCACCCAGTCGTACGGTCCGGTCATCTTCAGGCCCGAACGGCCCAGTTGCGGCGAGGAGTTGTCCGAGGCGGCGGAGACGACGGGGTCCGGCCAGTCGGCCGCCTTCAGGGCGTCCAGGTAGGTCTTCTCGATCCTCGCGTCGGGTGCGAAGTCGCTGCCGATCAGGAAGGAGATCACGCTGGGGTGGCCGCGCAGCCGGGCGGCCTCGGCGGCCATGGACGCCTTCGCCACCGGATAGTCGGCGTCGGTCCACGGCTCCCCGGGCTCGTCGGCGCCGTTGACGTTGCCCTCCCACTTGTCGCAGCACTCCCAGCCGGGGAGCGTGAGGACGCCGTAGCGGTCGGCCAGGTCGAAGAACTCGTCCGGTTCCAGGTGCCCTTCGAGGCGGATCGTGTTCAGCCCGAGGTCGACGGCGTACTTCAGCCGGTCCTCGACGTAGCGGCCGTCCCAGCGCAGGAACTCGTCGGGCGACCAGCCGCCGCCCTTGATCAGCAGCGGGCGGCCGTTGATCCGGTACCGGCGGGCGCCGTCGGTGTTCAGCGGTGCCTGGACGTCGCGGATGCCGAAGCTCTCGTGCGCGGTGTCCGACGTCGTACCGGCGACGGACGCGGTGAGGCCGAGGTCGTACAGCGGCTGCCCGCCCATCCCGGCCGGCCACCACACCTTCGGTGCGGTCAGGTGCAGGCCCGGGGTGTCGGCGGGGGAGAAGGTGACCGTCTTCGTCTCGTGCGCGGCGAGCGGGACCCGACGGGTGAAGGTCGTCGTGCCGAGGGTGCCGGTGACGTCGGCCGTGACCGGGCCGCCGGTGTCGTTGCGGGCCTGTGCCGTCACCGTCAGGTCGGCGGCGGCCAGCGACGGCACGGCCAGCCTGGTGTCCACGTGTGCGTCGCGCAGCGCGACCGGGCCGCCCCTGCGCACCAGGACGTCCCGGACGATGCCCATGTTCCGGTCGGGCGGTGGCTGGAGCCAGTCGATCCAGCCCGTCGTGAGGTCCTTGGCCGGGTCGTTGGGCCGGATACGGAAGGCGACCGTGTTCGTGCCGGGCCGCACCAGCGAGGTGACGTCCAGTTCGTGGTGCGTGTAGGCGCCGGTGACGTCCTCGGTGGTCGCGACCCGGTGGCCGTCGACGTACACGTCGGCCGCCGAGACGACCCCGCTGAAGTCGAGGTAGGTGCGCCGGGAGGTGTCCTGGACGGTGAAGTCGGCGCGGTACCACCAGGGGACCCGGAAGTCGGCCGTCGGGATCTTCTGCTGGTTGGTGGAGAAGAACGGGTCGGCGTAGACGCCGTCGGCGAGCAGCGCGGCGAGCACCGTGGAGCGGGCGCCCGCCGGATACCAGCCCGTCGCCGGATAGCCGGGGGAGGAGACCGTGGCGGCGGCGTCGGTCACCTTCGCCGAGGACTGGATGGCGTAGCCCGTGAGCGCGGTACCGGTGCCGGCCGCGGTGGCGACGCGGGTGACCGGGGCCGGTGGCGGCAGTTGCCGGGCACCGGCCCGGGCGCCGCTCGTCAGCGAGCCGCCGAGCAGGCCGAGGACCAGCGCGGTGACGGCGTACCGGCGTGCCGAGGGGATGGGGCGAGGGAACACGGCGGTCTCCAGGCTCGCTCGTAAAGTTAGGAAACTTTACTAACGTCGGTCACGCTAGGGCGCCGCACGGGGCGTGTCAATGACCCTGGCCGGAACGGGACTTCGACCGGGCGGCCGGTCGGATGACTAGTGCGCGCCGGCCGCCCTACGCTCGAACACCAGGTCCCGGGCCGTGTCCAGCGCCGTGGCCACCGCGCCCAGCAGCACCGCGTCCTCGCCGAGCCGGCTCGGGGCGATGCGCGGGCGCAGCGGGGTGAGAGTGCGCACCCGCTCCTGGACCGGCCGCAGCAGCAGGTCGACGCTGTGGCCGACCCCGCCACCGAGCACCACGAGGTCCGGGTCGAGCACGGCGGCGGCCGCCGCCACGGTGTGCGCGATCCGCTCGGCCTCCAGCTCCACCGCCTGCCTGGCCGCCGGATTGCCCTGCCGGGCCGCGTCGAAGACGGTCTTCGCCGTGAGCTGCCCGCTCATCCCGAACCGCCGGGCGGCCTCCACCACGGCCTCCCCGGACACCGCGTCCTCCAGCCGCTCCGGCTTGTGCCGGCCCGGCCACGGCAGGAACCCGATCTCACCGGCCAGCCCGCGCGCTCCCGTGAACAGCCGCCCCTCGCTGACCACGCCCATGCCGAGGCCGGTGCCGATGAGGATGTACGCGAACAGCCGGCTGCCGGTGCCGACGCCGTACGTGTACTCGCCGATCGCGGCGAGGTTGGCGTCGTTGTGCACCTCCAGCGGTACGCCCAGCTCCTCGCGGATCCGGTCGACGAGCCCCGCCCGGCCCCAGCCCGGCAGATGCATCGCGTACCGCACGCGCCGCTGCTTCTCGTCGTAGACACCCGGCGTGCCGACCACCCCGTGCACCACCTCGGCCGGATTCACCCCGGAGCCCGTGATCGCCTGGCGGGCGGTGCCCACGACCAGGTCGGCCAGCGCGCCGGAGGTGCGGGCGCGGTTGCGTACGTCGCAGCGGGCGACGACCGTGCCGTCCAGGTCGGCGACCGCCACCCGCAGCCAGCCCCGGCCGATGTCGACGCCGAGCGCGTGCCCGGCGGCGGGGTCGGGGGCGTAGAGCACGGCGGTGCGGCCGCGCTCCGGGGCGTGGGTGCCGACCTCGTGCACCAGGCCGGCGCCGGCGAGCGAGGCCAGCGCGCTGGACACCGTCGGCTTCGACAGGCCGGTCTCGCGCGCCAGTTGGGCGCGGGAGGCGGCGCCCTGGGCGCGCAACCGGTCCAGCAGCAGCCGCTCGTTGGTGCTGCGCAGCCGTCGGCGGTTCCAGGGCTGTTCCCGCTGCTCTACGACATCGCTCCCGGCCATCGCACCATTCTCGTGCATTCTTCACGCCTACTTGACGCCGCTAGTAAGGCTCCTTAACTTTATCGCCCAGTCAGCCCGGCCCGGGCGGAGTCGTCGCGCAGGAACGCGGGCCGCGCGCCCGTCGCGTCAGGAGTCCCCATGTCCGGTAGCCCGCCGCCCCCGGGCGGTTTCGTCCGCCGTGTCGGTCTGTTCCAGGCCACGGCCATCAACATGAGCCAGATGTGCGGCATCGGCCCGTTCGTGACGATCCCGCTGATGGTCGCCGCCTTCGGCGGGCCACAGGCGGTCATCGGCTTCGTGGCGGGCGCGGTCCTCGCGCTGTGCGACGGACTGGTCTGGGCCGAGCTGGGCGCCTCGATGCCCGGTTCCGGCGGGAGTTACGTCTATCTCCGCCAGGCCTTCCAATACCGCACCGGACGGCTGATGCCGTTCCTGTTCGTGTGGACGGCGATGCTCTTCATTCCGCTGATCATGTCGACCGGTGTGGTCGGTTTCGTGCAGTACCTGGGCTATCTGGCCCCCGGTCTCGGGCAGACGGCGGGCGATCTGATCGGTCTCGGCGTGATCGTCCTGGTCGTGCTGCTCCTGTGGCGCGGTGTCGAGCACATCGCCCGGATCACCGCGGTCATGTGGACCGTGATGATCGCCTCGGTCGTCCTGGTGATCGTCGCCGCGGCCACCGACTTCAGCCCGCACCGGGCCTTCACCTACCCGTCCGGCGCCTTCGACCTGACGAGCGACCACTTCTGGCTCGGCTTCGCCGCGGGCCTGACCATCGGCATCTACGACTACCTCGGCTACAACACCACGGCCTACATGGGCGCCGAGATCAAGGACCCGGGCCGCAACCTCCCGCGCTCGATCCTCTTCTCCATCCTCGGCATCATGGCGATCTACCTGCTGCTCCAGATCGGCACGCTCGGCGTGATCGACTGGCACCGGATGACCGACCCGCACGACATCGCCTCGACCTCGGTGGCCTCGGCGGTACTGGAGGAGACCTGGGGCAAGGGGGCCGCCGACGTGGTGACCGCGCTGATCCTCGTCACCGCGTTCGCCTCGGTCTTCACCGGACTGCTCGGCGGCTCCCGCGTCCCCTACGACGCCGCCCGCGACCGCGTCTTCTTCCGTCCCTACGAGAGGCTGCACCCCAGGCACCGCTTCCCGATGCTCGGCCTGGCCACCATGGGCGTGATCACCGCGGTCGGCTTTCTGATCGGCCGCCACACCGACCTTGCGACCCTGATCCAGTTGCTCACCACGGTCATGGTGATCGTCCAGGCGCTCGCCCAGATCGTCGCGCTGACCGTCGTGCGCAAGCGACAGCCGGACCTGCGCCGCCCCTACCGGATGTGGTTCTACCCGCTGCCGAGCATCGTCGCCTTCGCCGGCTGGTGCGTGATCTACGGCTACGCCGACAAGAACTCCCCGGGCCGCCACCCCATCGAGTGGTCCCTGGCCTGGCTGGCCCTCGGCTGCGTCGCCTTCGTGGTCTGGGCCCGGCTGGAGAAGGTGTGGCCGTTCGGCGCGAAGGAGATCACCGAGGAGTACAAGGTCCTCGAACCGAGCTGAGCCGGCCGGCTGCGCTGGGCAGCACAACACCCTTGTGATGAGCTAGAGTTGCATCAGTCTTTGTGAGCCTCCCCGGACCGGACGCCATGTCCGCCGGGGAGGCTTTCGTTCATGAACGACACATTCCCGGCGGACGTGACCGTCCGCCCCACGATCCCTGAAGACCGGCCCACCGTCGAGCGGCTGTGGCTGATGTTCCATCACGACCTGTCCGAGTTCCGCGGGACGCTGCCCGGCGTCGACGGCACCTTCCGCAACGAGCGGGTAGAGCACGCCTTCACCCGGCCGGGCTGGGCGCCGTACCTCTTCCTCACCCACGGCCGCCCGGCCGGCTTCGCGTTCGTGCGCGCGCTGGACACGCCGGTGCGGGTGCTGAACGCCTTCTTCGTCGTGCGCGGTGCGCGGCGGCTCGGGCTCGGGACGCGGGCCGTACGGGACGTGCTGCGCCGGCATCCCGGGAACTGGGAGATCCCCTTCCAGGACGAGAATCCGGCCGCCGCACGGTTCTGGGCGCATGTCGCCCGGGACATGGCCGGGGACGCCTGGACGCGCGAGCCCCGGCCGGTGC
Source organism: Streptomyces sp. NPDC025793 (assembly GCF_055558375.1). Classification (NCBI taxonomy): domain Bacteria; kingdom Bacillati; phylum Actinomycetota; class Actinomycetes; order Kitasatosporales; family Streptomycetaceae; genus Streptomyces; species Streptomyces sp. NPDC025793. The sequence goes on from NZ_JBVHMR010000013.1 coordinate 174,893, forward strand.
CGGACCGGCCGGGGCTTCCCCCGGATGTGTGGATCTCGTTCGCCGTGACCGGCTGAGCCCGGCCCGGTCACCGGGCCTGGTCACCGGGCCCGGATCGGCCGGAACCGGGCCTGGTTACCGGCCCTGCGCGTGGTCCGACGCGCCCTCGACCCAGGAGACCAGCCGGCCGTCCGGGTTGAGGACCACGTGCAGGCCGTTGTTCTCGCCGTGGGCGGCGCGGCCCTTGGCGGCGAGGGTGTCGAGCTTGTGGCCGTGGGCGTAGATGTCGGCCTCGTAGTGATGGGGGCCGAGCTTGTAGACCTTGCCGGTCGAGGTGTCGTCGGCCAGCGTGCTGACGGAGACGAGGATGCGCTGGGCGACGGGCTGCGGCTTGGGCTTCGGCTCGGCCCGCTCGACCCAGGACGTCACCTCGCCGTTCGTGCGCAGCGTGACGTGCAGGCCGTTGTTCTCGCCGTGGGCGGGCTTGCCCTCGGCCACGAGGGTCCCGAACTTGGTGCCCTTCGCCCAGATCTCCGCCTCGAAGTGCTGGTGGTGCTTGCCGGTCTTGTAGAGCTTGGCGACGGAGACCTTGTCCGCGAGCCGGACCGTCTTGACGAGGACCCGCTTGTCCTTGCAGTGGTGGTGGGCCGCGGCGTGGGCGACGGGCGCCGACTGGGGGGCCGCGGCGGCGAACGCGCCGGAGGCCGAGCCGGCCAGGACGGCGGTGGCGCCAGCGGCGACGAGGGTGGTGCGCAGGGTGCGACGTGCACGCATCGGTGAACAGTCCTTCGATCGGTTTCGTTCGTCGGTGTGTCTTCGACGCTACGGACCGTCCATCAAGGTCACCCATACGACATGTAACAGATGTTCGTATCGTTCCCCTCGAATCACCTCATATTCCATCATTGAACGGGTGGATTCGCAGGAGATTCCAAGGGTGTGCCTGCGAATCTGCTGGTCACCTTGACATGCAAGTAATTGCCTGCATAACGTTGGGTGTGCGATCAGAGGACGACACCGGGATGGACAAGGTCTTCAAGGCGCTGGCCGACGACACACGCCGACGCCTGCTGGACCGGCTCCACGAGAACAACGGCCAGACCCTGGGCGCGCTGTGCGAGCACATCGCCATGACGCGCCAGTCGGTCACCCAGCACCTGGCCGTCCTGGAGGCCGCGAACCTGATCAGCGTGGTGCGGCGGGGGCGGGAAAAGCTGCACTACCTCAACCCCGTGCCGCTCCATGAGATCCAGGAGCGGTGGATCGAGAAGTTCGAGCGCCCGCGCCTGAGCGCGCTCGGTGCCCTGAAGCGACGAGCCGAGGAAGCCATGACCGACAAGCCCAGCTTCGTGTACGTCACCTACATCGCGAGCACGCCCGAGAAGGTCTGGGAGGCGCTCACCGACGCCGACCTGACGGCCGCCTACTGGGGTCACCGCAACGAGTCCGACTGGCGGCCCGGCTCCCGCTGGGCACATGTGCGGACCGACGGTTCCGGCGTCGAGGACGTCGTCGGCCGCGTCGTCGAGAGCGAGCCGCCGGCCCGGCTGGTCACCACCTGGGCCGCGCCCGCCGACGAGGACCGGGAGGACCGGCACTCCCGGGTCACCTTCGAGATCCAGCCGTACGAGGACATCGTCCGGCTGACCGTCGTCCACGAGGAGCTGGGCGGCGAGGAGGAGCGCTCGCAGGTCGGCGCAGGCTGGCCGGCCGTGCTGTCCAACCTCAAGTCGCTGCTGGAGACCGGGCGCGCCCTGCCGCAGGAGCCGTGGCTGGTGCCGAGCCGCTGAGCGGGCGCGGTGCGGCCGGCCCGCTCGGGCGGACCGGCCGCACCCGGTCGGCTGTCCCTCCTTGTCCCTCCGTGTCTGCTCGCTCTCTCCTGCCGCTCGCGGCTCCTGCTACGGCCTGGGTGTGCTCCTCGCCGCCGTGCCGGCGCAGACCAGTCCGAGCACGAGCGCCAAAGCGCCGATGACGATGTTGTTGATGATCACGCCCCGGTCGGGGCTCGTGCCCACGATCCACGGCGCGATGATCATCCAGATGCCCAGGGCGCACATGGCGTAGCTGAGGCCGTACATCCGCTCGGGGGCACGCGTGAAGCCGAGAGCCAGCAGGCCTATCGCTATGCCCATGATCAGGTTGTGGGCCACGAGCGAGGGCTGGCTCGTCGTGTAGTGCACGATCCACGGGGATGCCGCGCAGTACAGGCCGAGCAGGAAGACCGGCCCGTCCACGAGCGCCACATCGCGACCGCCGAGCATGCGGGCGTAGCGTTCCCGCATTTCGGAGACATCGGGGTGGGTCGTCATATCACCCCTGTGCAGGTTGGCCATGACTCGTCTCCTTTGACTTCGCAGGCCAGGCCGTGTCTGGTGCGGCGTGAGATAAGCGCCGCTTGCTTCCATTTTGCCCTTATTTCGGCTTTATGTGTAGGGCTCGGCGGTCGGGCTCCGTCCCGGGCGGAGGCGGGGCCCACCGGAAGCGGGCCGGACCGTCGGCGAGGTCGGCGATCGGGTCCGGGTAGCCCCCGAGGCGGGGGCGGGTGCCGGTGCCGGCCACCCACTGCCGGTTCGGCTGGTCGTTCGCCAGGTCCCCGTCGGACTGCAGGCCCAGGAAGTGGCGCGCCCCCACACGCCGGTCGACGTACGGCGTCTTCGTCGGGAAGCCGCAGTCAGCACGCCCGCGGTGGTGCGTCCAGCCGTCGTGGCGCAGTTGGCGCAGCGCCGCGTCGATCACCGGATCGCCGGTACGGCCCTCCCGCCACGCCTCGATGTCCGCCGTGACGGGCCGCGCGTCGGCACCTGACAGTGGGAGTCCCGCCAGGCGAGCTGCCGGACGAACGCCTCCTCGCCGGATCCGCCCGCCTTCCGCGCGCGGTGGGCGAGTTCGACGGGCGAGAGCGTGCCGCAGTGCAGACGGGGCGACCGCCGTGAGGTCGCGTCGCCGGCCGGGTCCTCGTCCCGGTCCTCGTACGCGGCGACGCCCGAACGGAGCCACGCGGTCGGTGGGTGGTCGTGCAGCCGCAGATCGGCGGTGAACAGGACGATCGAGACGGTCATGACGCGGCTCAAGTGCGCGGGCGACGACGAAGGCGGCGCGGGGCGCGCTCCGCCGGTCAGCCCGCCGTCAGTTCCCGTGCCCGCCGCACGAAAGCCGCGTGCAGGTCGCGTGCCGCCTGTGGTATCGACTCCGCGCGGCGGCGCTGGAGTGTCAGCAGCACCCTGGTCGTGTCGTCGGTCAGCGGCCGGCTGGTGAGGACGCCGGAGCGCTCCAGGGGGTCACCGGCGACGCTGAAGTCCGGCAGTACGGTCGCCCCGAGCCCCTCGGCCACCATCAGCTTGCCCATCTCCGCGCCGTCCGTCGAGTACGAGAACGCCGGGACGCGGCCCGACAGCAGCCGGTGGACGTACCGGTGCATCACGTACCCGGCGCGCATCGCGATCAGCGGGACGCCGAGCAGGTCCTCGACGCCGACCACCGCGAGCGTGGCGAGCGGGCTGTCCGGGCGTACGCACACCACCGGGCGCCCCCGCAGCAACTGTGTGCACTCCATGCCCGCGGGGGCGTCGTCGCCGTCCAGGTGGTTGACCAGGCCCAGATCGAACCCGCCTTCCGCCAAGCCCCGTTGGATCTCCGTCTGCTGCGCGCCGACCACCTCGACCTGGGTGACGGGATGTGCCGCCCGGAACGCGCGCAGTACGGGGATGAGCAGCGGCACGGTCGCCGCGTTGACCGTGCCGACCCGCACCATGCGGCTGATGCGGTGCTGCTCGCCGGCCGCCGCTCGCAGCCGGTCCACCGCCTCCAGCACGCTCACGATGTGCGGCAGCAGCTCCCGGCCCGCCGCGCTCATCTTCGCGCCCGACCGCTTCCGCTCCAGAAGGTCGACACCGAGTTCCCGTTCCAGGTTCCGCACCGTCTCGCTCAACGCGGGCTGGGACAAACGCAGTTCGTCGGCCGCTCGGCGCAGGGAACCCAGCCGGGTCACGGCGGCTATGTATTCCAGCTGTTCGGTACGCACCGCCGCAGAATGCGGGGCCGGGTGGAACAGGTTCAAGGGTTTTCCTGTCACACCTTCGTGAAATTCAATGGTCCGCGATACGAGACCGGTCGGGTTCTCCTTGACGGCTGTCGCCGACGGCTGCCACGATCGACGGCATGACGATGCGACTGGACCTCACGCGGCGACGCCACGTCGACCTCGTACGCGTCTCCAGCGCCTCCTGTTGCGCCGCGGCCTGATCACCCCTCCGCGATCCGCCGCGCTTTCCCCTTCTCCTCGCTCTCGGCTTCCTCTTTCTCGCCTGAATTCACCGCGCCCGCACCTTCGTTGAAGTGCGCCCGCGCCCTTTGCGGCGACCGTGCCTACGCCTGAATTCGGCGTGCCCGAAAGCATGACGCACCAGGAGTTCCGCATGCCCGCAGCACCCCTGCAATTCGCCTACTGGGTCCCCAACGTCAGCGGGGGACTCGTCACCAGCACCATCGAACAGCGCACCGACTGGGGATACGAGTACAACCGCCGGCTCGCCGTGCTCGCCGAGAACAACGGGTTCGACTACGCCCTCAGCCAGGTCCGGTACATGGCCAGCTACGGCGCCGAGTACCAGCACGAGTCGACGAGCTTCAGCCTCGCCCTGCTGCTGGCCACCGAGCGACTGAAGGTCATCGCCGCCGTCCACCCCGGCCTGTGGCACCCTGGCGTCCTCGCCAAGCTCGGCGCCACCGCCGACCACCTGTCCGGCGGGCGGTTCGCCGTGAACGTCGTATCGGGATGGTTCAAGGGGGAGTTCACCGCGCTCGGCGAACCCTGGCTGGAGCACGACGAGCGCTACCGGCGGTCCGAGGAGTTCATCACCGCCCTGCGGAAGATCTGGACCGAGGACCACACCGAACTCGCCGGAGACTTCTACCGGTTGCGGGACTTCACCCTGAAGCCCAAGCCGCTGGACGTCCCCGGGCGCGCTCACCCGGAGATCTTCCAGGGCGGCAACTCGACCGCCGCCCGGCGCATGGCGGGCCGGGTCTCGGACTGGTACTTCTCCAACGGCAAGGACTACGACGGCGTCGTCGAGCAGCTCGCCGACGTCCGCGCCGCCGCCACCGAGGTCGGCCGCGGCGCACCGAAGTTCGGCCTCAACGGCTTCCTCATCGCCCGCGACACCGAGGCGGAGGCCCGCGAGACCCTGCGCGAGATCGTCGCCAAGGCCGACACCGAGGCCGTCCACGGCTTCCGCGCCGCCGTCCAGCAGGCCGGTCGGTCCACCGCCGACGGCAAGGGCATGTGGCAGGACTCCGCCTTCGAGGACCTGGTCCAGTACAACGACGGCTTCCGCACCGGCCTGATCGGCACTCCCGAGCAGATCGCGGAACGCATCGTCGCCTACAAGAAGCTCGGCGTCGACCTCTTCCTCCTCGGCTTCCTCCACTACCACGAGGAGGTCGAGTACTTCGGCAAACGCGTGCTCCCCCTCGTACGGGAGCTGGAGGCACAGCTTCCCGGGAGCGAGCCCGAGCCCGTCCCGGCACCCGCCCACACCTGACCGTCCCTTCCCCCCGCCTTTCGCGCCGCACCGGAAGAGCACCGGGCCGCACCGCGAGAAAGAGGTCACCCCCGAATGAGCAGCACCGACGGCACCGACGCGCACACCGACTGGACCACCCGCCCCGCCCCCGCCACCGCCGAGGACTGGATCGCCCGTGCCACCGAGGTGGCGGCCGTCCTCGCCACCGACGCCGCAGCCCGCGACCGGGCCGGTGCCACCCCGCACGCCGAGGTCCGGCTGCTGAAGGACTCCGGCCTCGTCACCCTGCTCGGCCCCGTCGAACACGGTGGCGCGGGACAGGACTGGCCCACCGCCTACCGGGTCGTCCGCGAGATCGCCAAGGCCGACGGCTCGATCGGACAGCTCCTCGGCTACCACTACCTGTGGTTCTGGGCCGCCCGGCTCGTCGGCACCCGTGAGCAGTGGGAGCACGTGGAGGCCGAGGCCTCCCGTGACCGCTGGTTCTTCGGCGGCGCCGTCAACCCGCGCGACAAGGACGTGATCGTCACCGAGGACGGCGACGACCTGGTCTTCACCGGCCGCAAGTCCTTCTCCACCGGCAGCAGGGTCTCCGACGTCACCGTCCTGGAAGGCGTCCTGGAGGGCACCGAGAAGCATGTCTTCGCCATCGTGCCGTCCGACTCCGAGGGGCTGACCTTCCACGACGACTGGGACAACATCGGCCAGCGGCTCACCGAGAGCGGCGGCGTCACCCTCGACGGGGTCCGCACCCCGTGGTCCTCCGCCGCCGGGTACGTGGACAAGGAGTTCCGGCCGCGGGTCTACAACACCCTCAACGTCCCCACCATCCAGCTGGTGTTCGTCAGCTTCTACCTCGGCATCGCCGCCGGCGCGCTGGACACGGCCATCACCTACACCGGCACCAAGTCCCGCCCCTGGCTGCACGGAGGCCACGAGCGCGCGGTCGACGAGCCGTACGTCATCGACACCTACGGAGACCTCACCGCCAAGCTCTGGGCCGTGGAGGCGCTCGCCGACGCGGTCGCCGCCGAGGGACAGAAGCTGCACGACGACCCCGACGCGGTCACCGCCCGGACCCGCGGCGAGTTCGAGGTGCGGGTCGCCGCGGTCAAGGCCCGCGCCACCGAGGTCGCCCTGGAGATCACCAGCCGGATCTTCGAGGTCACCGGCGCCCGCGCCACCGCGACGGCGGAGGGCCTGGACCGCTTCTGGCGCAATGTGCGCACCCACACCCTGCACGACCCCGTCGCCTACAAGCGACGCGAGGTCGGCCGCTGGGTCCTCGAGGGCGAACTGCCCGAACCCACCTGGTACTCCTGACCGCCCTCCGCCCGGGCGCCCGTCCTCGCCCGGGCGCCCGGCGCACCAGAAACGAGGCACGCATGGCCACCGTCCTGTCCGTCTCCGGCAGCCCCTCCGCCACCTCCCGCACCGGCCGCCTGCTGCGCCACCTGGACCAGCAGCTGACCGCCCACGGGCACGAGGTGATCACGCTCGACGTCCGCGCTCTGCCGGCCGAGGCACTGCTCGGCGCCGACGTACGCCACCCGGCCATCGCCCGGGCCGCCGAACTGTTCGCCCGCGCCGACGGCGTCCTGATCGGCACGCCCATCTACAAGGCGTCGTACTCCGGCGTGCTCAAGGCGCTCCTCGACCTGCTCCCGCAGTACGCGCTCACCGGCAAGACCGTGCTGCCGCTGGCCACCGGTGGCTCCACCGCCCATGTCCTCGCCATCGACTACGCGCTGCGCCCGGTGCTGAACTCCATGGGCGCCGCACACATCGTCCAGGGCTGGTTCACCCTCGACAAGGACATCACCGTGCGCGAGGACGGCTCACTGACCGTCGCCCCGGCCACCGCCGAGGCGCTCGGGCAGGTGGTGGACCAGTTCTCCGCCGCCCTCGGCCGGACCCCGCTGCTGGCGGCGGCGAGCTGAGCCGTCCCATGACCGCCGCACACGTCATCGCCGACGACGCCGAGGCGCTCGCCGTCGCGACGGCCCTGGCCGCGGAGTTCCGCGCCGGGGCCGCCGAGCGGGACGCCGAACGGCGCCTGCCCCGGGCCGAACTGGACCGGCTGTCCCGCTCCGGGCTGCTCGCCGTCACGGTGCCCGCCGACCACGGCGGCGCCGACGTCACCATGGGCACCCTCGCGGAGATCTTCCGGCTGCTCGGCACGGCCGACGCGAGCCTCGCCCAGATCCCGCAGAGCCACTTCGTGTACACCAATGTGATCCAACGTCAGGGAACCGAGCGGCAGCGGAAGTTCTTCTTCGCCGAGCTCCTGGCCGGACGCCGGTTCGGCAACGCACAGTCCGAAGCGGGCACCAAGCACGTGCAGGACATCCGCACCCGCCTGGAGCCCCGACCCGACGGGTCGTACCGGCTGACCGGCGTCAAGCACTACTCCACCGGCGCCCTGTTCGCCGACTGGATCCCGGTGCTCGCCCGGGTCCCGGACGACACCCTGCACGTCGCCTACGTCCCCCGGGACGCCCCCGGACTGAGCGTCGTCGACGACTGGGACGGCATGGGCCAGCGGACGACGGCCAGCGGCACCGTCCGCCTGGACGCCGTACCCGTGCCTGCCGACCGGGTGCTGCCTCACCACCTCACCTTCGAGGGGCCGCAACTGCACGGCGCCGTGGCGCAGTTGCTGCACGCCGCCATCGACACCGGCATCGCGGGCGGGGCGCTTGAGGAGGCCGCGGAGTTCGTCCGCACCAAGAGCCGCCCGTGGTTCGAGAGCGGTGCCGACGCCGCCGTCGAGGATCCGCTGCTCGTCCAGCGCTTCGGTGAACTCGCCCTCCGGGTGCGGACGGCCCAGGCGCTGCTGAAGGAGGCGGCCCGCGCGGTCGACGCGGCCCGCGGTCGGCTCACCGACGACACGGCGGCCGAGGCGTCCCTCGCCGTCGCCGCCGCCAAGGTGCGTGCGGGAGAGGCCGCGGTGGAGGTGGCGGGTGCCCTCTTCGAAGTGGCCGGCACCCGTTCCGCGCTCGACTCCCTCAATCTGCACCGGCATTGGCGCGACGCCCGCACCCACACCCTGCACGACCCGGCCCGCTGGAAGATCCAGCACCTCGGCCGGTACGCGCTGACCGGCACCCCGCCGCCCCGGCACGGCCTGCTCTGACGGGCCGCACGGCCCGCTGCGACGGACACCAGAGAACGGAGCCCACGTGTCCCTCACCTTCCACTGGTTCCTGCCCACCAACGGCGACAGCCGCCATGTCGTCGGCGGCGGCCACGGCACCCCGGCCACCGCGTCGGGCCGGGACCGGCCGCCCACGGTCGCCTACCTGAGCCAGATCGCCCGCGCCGCCGAGCAGCTCGGCTTCGCCGCCGCGCTCACCCCGACCGGCGCCTGGTGCGAGGACGCCTGGCTGACCACCGCCATGGTCAGCCAGAACTCCGAGCGGCTGAAGTTCCTGGTCGCCTTCCGGCCCGGCTCCGTCTCGCCCACGCTCGCCGCGCAGATGGCCTCCACCTTCCAGCGGCAGAGCGGCGGCCGGCTGCTGCTCAACGTCGTCACCGGCGGCGAGAGCCACGAACAACGGGCCTACGGCGACTTCCTCGACAAGGACGCCCGGTACCGCCGTACCGGCGAATTCCTGCACATCGTGCGCCAGTTGTGGGACGGCAAGAGCGTCGACCTGGACGGCGAGTTCCTGCGCGTCGAGGACGCGAAGCTCAGCCGGCTGCCCGACCCGGTGCCCGAGATGTACTTCGGCGGCTCCTCGCCTGCCGCGGGAGAGGTCGCGGCCAAGTACGCCGACGTGTACCTGACCTGGGGCGAGCCACCCGCGCAGGTCGCCGGGAAGATCGCCTGGATCCGCGCGCTGGCCGCCGAGCACGGCCGTACCCTGCGCTTCGGCATCCGCCTGCACGTCATCACCCGCGACACCGCCGCCGAGGCCTGGGCGGAGGCGGACCGGCTGCTCGCGGGCTTCGACCCGGAGACCGTCCGGGCCGTGCAGGCGGGGCTCGCGCGCAGCGAGTCCGAGGGCCAGCGGCGCATGCTCGCGCTGCACGGCGGCAGCCGGGAGAGCCTGGAGATCCACCCGAACCTGTGGGCCGGCATCGGCCTGGTGCGCGGCGGCGCGGGCACGGCGCTGGTCGGCAGCCACGACGAGGTCGCGGAGCGGATCAAGGAGTACCACGCGCTCGGCATCGACGAGTTCGTCCTCTCCGGCTATCCGCACCTGGAGGAGGCGTACTGGTTCGGCGAGGGCGTGCTGCCCCGCCTCGCCGCCCAGGGGCTGTGGACACACCCCGACGACCCCTCGGCCGTCCCCTCGGCGCAGGTGCCGTTCACGAGTTGACCAACTCGCCCTGGCGGACTGCTGGTTCATGACGCGGCAACCGAACGAGGCCTCCGCCGCAGTCACGTGGGGCCTGCCGGCGGCCTGGGCGCTGCACGACACCGAGGAACTGGTCATGGTGCCGCGCTGGGTGCGCACGCAGGTGCCCGAGCTGCGGCGGCGGTTCCCCCGGGTGCCGGAGGCGGCGTGGCGGCGGCTGGAGTCCGTGGACGCGCGGGAGTCCGCCACGGCGGTCGCCGCGATGGCCGTCGCGGCCGCCGAGGTCACCGGACCGGGGGCCGTTGCGCCGCGTACCGGACCGCGGTCAACGCCTGCGGTCCGCACGGCCTGGTCCATCTGGCGCAGGCGGCCACGCCACCATGCGTGGCTACACCGCGGCCCAGGGCCTGTCGCCACATTTCCGTCGTCCGCCCGTACGGCAGGCGGGAATGTGACGACAGCCCCTGGGGGACCACACCCCTGATCGTCCTGCCCTTCACCGTGTGGGCCCGCGGCCGGCTGCGCCGCTCCGGCGTCCTGCGCCCCACCCGGCCCCGTGACCTGGCCCAGGGCGTCGGTTTCGTCGCGGCCGCCGCGGTCGTCACGCATGCGCCGGCCCAGGGGACACTGCGACGGCGCTGACGCCCGCTCGCGTGCCTCAGCCGGCCACCAGCGCGCGCAGATGCGCCGTACGGGTCTCCGTCGTCTGCCCCTGGACCAGCAGGAACAGCGCCTCCCGGGCGAGGCGCTGGGCCCGGCTCGACAGGGCCATCGACCGGCCGCCCCCGACGACCACCGCCGCCGTGGTGGCCCTGCGCAGCACCTCGTACGCCTCCGCCCGCACGGCCAGCCGCTCCTCGGCCCGCTCCCGCGGCACCGGATGGTCGGCCAGGGCGTAGGCCCGGCGGCGCACATCGTCGAGCCGGGCGCGCAGCGGGGCGGCCGGCTCCTCGTCCAGCAGGTCCAGGGCGGCGCGCGCGACGCCGAAGACCGCCGGGTTGGCGTTCAGCGTCCGGGCCCGGTCGCCGGGTGCCCAGCGTGCGTACGGCATCCGCAGGGCGACCGCGTCCTCGGGCAGCCGCAGTCCGGACAGTTCCAGCGACACCGTGCGCGCGGCGGTGAGCGCGGCGAGGCGCATCGGCTCCGAGGCGCGCAGTCCCGGCTGCTCGCGGGCCTCGGCGAAGGCGAACAGCACCTCGCCGGCCTCGGTCACCCCGGCGAGCAGCAGCACGTCGTTCAGCCCCCACCCCGTGTACCAGGGCACGGTCCCGTCGAAGCGCAGGCCGCCGGCCTCCCGTCGGACCCGCACCGGCGTCCGCGGATACGACCGCAGATGCGCGTACGCCACCCCGGCCAGCAGCTCGCCGCGCGCCAGCGGGCCCAGCAGGCGTTCGCGGACCGGGAGTTCGCTCTGCGCGAGGGTCTGCACCGGGGAGTGGTGCTGGGTCTGCACGAACCACGTCGAGCAGCAGGCACCGGCCAGGATCTCGGCGGTCTCGCGCAGCACCGCGGGCGGCGCGCCGGAGCCGCCGTACGCGACGGGTGCCCCCACGCCGAGCAGCCCCGACCGCTTCACCGCCGCGATATGGCTCGCGGGCACCCCCTGCTGGTCCACCCGCTCGGCCTCGGGGACGAGCAGCTCGGCGGCGAGCCGGCGGGCGCGGGTGACGAGCGGATGCGCGGTGGTGGTCATGGTGAGGATTCTTCCGGACCATTCCGGGCGATCCGTGGACGGGGGCCGATCCGGGCGGGCGTATCGGGGCGGCGCGGGGGTGGCCCGGGCGTGTGAGCGTGATCACTTCTGCCCGCCGGAATCAACTTGAGGACCTGAAAGGTTGGCGACTACATCCAATGAGTCCTAGGCTCGGGCCGTAACCGCCCGGCACCACCAGCGAGGCATCCGTGAACCACCCCGCCATCGAGCAGCCCGCCGACATCGTGGCCCGGCTGCGCGCCACCTTCGCCACCGGCCGCACCAAGCCCGTCGACTGGCGCACCGAGCAGCTGCGCCGCCTGCGCGCGATGCTCACGGAACGCGGCGCCGACCTCGCTGCCGCCCTCCACGCCGACCTCGGCAAGAGCGGCACCGAGGCCTATCGCACCGAGATCGACTTCACGATCCGCGAGATCGACCACACCCTGGACCACCTCGCCGACTGGCTGCGCCCCGAGCCCGCGCCCGTCCCGGCCCACCTCGGCGCCGACGCGACGGCCTGGACGCAGTACGACCCGCTGGGCGTCGTCCTCGTCATCGCCCCCTGGAACTACCCGGCGCAGCTGCTGCTCGCCCCCATGGTCGGCGCGCTGGCCTCCGGCAACGCGGTGGTCGTCAAGCCCAGCGAGCTGGCCCCGGCCACCTCGGCCGCCCTCGCCGAGCTGATTCCGGCCTACCTCGACACCGACGCGGTCGCCGTGGTCGAGGGCGGTGTCCCGGAGACCACGGCCCTGCTGGCCGAGCGCTTCGACCACATCTTCTACACCGGCAACGGCACCGTCGGCCGCATCGTGATGCGCGCCGCCGCCGAGCACCTCACCCCGGTCACCCTCGAACTCGGCGGGAAGTCACCGGTGTTCGTGGACCGCGACGCCGACCTGGACGTGGTCGCGGACCGGCTCGCCCGCGGCAAGTTCCTCAACGCCGGACAGACCTGTGTCGCCCCCGACTACGTGCTGACCGACCCCGAGACCGCAGCCGCCCTGGAGACCAGCCTGGTGCGGGCGGTCGAGACGCTGTTCGGCACCGACCCCGCGCAGTCCCCGGAGTACGGCCGTATCGTCAACGAGCGCCACTTCGACCGGCTGTCGACGCTGCTCGGCTCGGGCCGGGTGGCCGTGGGCGGCGCGAGCGACCGTACCGCCAAGTACATCGCCCCGACCGTCCTCTCGGACGTCGACCCGGCGTCGGCGGTCATGCAGGAGGAGATCTTCGGCCCGATCCTGCCGATCGTCACCGTGTCCGGCCTGGACGAGGCGATCGCCTTCATCAACGACCGCGACAAACCGCTCGCGCTGTACGTCTTCAGCGAGTCCGAGCAGACACGCGGACGCATCGCCGCCGAGACCTCCTCCGGCGGCCTCGGCTACGGCCTGCCCCTCGCCCATCTCACCGTCTCCGACCTGCCGTTCGGCGGCGTGGGGGAGAGCGGCATGGGCAACTACCACGGCCGCTACTCCATCGAGACGTTCAGCCACCGCAAGGCGGTCCTGGACAAGCCGCTCGGCTGAGAAGGCACCGGCGCGGCCGCCCTCGCTCAATTCGCTTGCGTGGACGGCCGGATGTGCGACACTCCGCCGAATGACCGCTGAAACGATCACTGCGGAAGCGTCCGGCACCGTCACGCTCGGCGATCTGCCCGTCCACCGCATCGGCTTCGGAGCCATGCGGCTGACGGGCAGCGCCGCGTTCCACCTGGGCACTCCCAGCAGCCGGGAGCGCTCCCTGTCCGTACTGCGCCGGGCCGTGGAGCTGGGCGTGAACCACATCGACACCGCCGCCTTCTACTTCTCGGCCACCCGCTCCGCGAACGAGCTCATCAACACCGCCCTCGCGCCGTACGCCGACGACCTGGTCATCGCCACCAAGGTCGGCCCCTTCCGCGACTACTGCGGCGAGTGGGGCACCTCGGCCCGGCCCGACCAACTGCGCGGCCACGTCGAGGAGAACCTGCGCCAGCTCGGCCGCGACCACCTCGACCTCGTCTATCTGCGCCGGATGCGCCAGGACTCCGTCGCCGAGCACTTCGGCGCCCTCGCCGAACTGCGCACGGCCGGGCTCGTCCGCCACCTCGGCATCTCCGGCGTCGAACCGCGCCACCTCACCGAGGCGCTGGAGATCGCCCCGGTGGTCAGCGTCCAGAACCGCTACGCCCTGGACCGGCCGGATCCCGTCGACGACGAGATGCTCCGCCTGTGCGGCGAGCACGGCATCGCGTTCGTCCCCTTCTACGCCGTCGCCGGAGAGGCGGGCGCCCACGCGGCGGCCGACACCCACGACGAGGAGGTGCGCGCCATCGCCCGCGCCCACGGCGCGACCCCCGCCCAGATCCGCATCGCCTGGACCCTCCACCAGGGCCCGCACGTCCTCGCCATCCCCGGCACGGGCAACCCCGACCACCTCACGGAGAACGTGGCCGCGGGGGCGCTGCGCCTGACGGCGGACGAGACGGCGCGGCTGGACGCCCTGCACACCGGGCCGGGCACCGGGGCGAGCTGACGCGGGCGGGGGATCCGGCCCGGCCACTCCGGGCCCACCCATAATGGGCGGGTAAGGGACAAGGCGGGCGCACAGCCGTACGAAGGCGGTTGACTACCATCGTGTAGACGGATTCCCTGGCCGCATACGTAGACGGGGTGAGGATCGTTCCATGACCGAGGCGAAGGACGAGCGCCGGCCGGCCGGTGAGCTCGAGGCGAGTGTCATGGCCACGCTGTGGGCCGCCGGGGGGCCGCAGACGCCCGGCCAGGTCCAGTCGCGCCTCGGCGCGGACCTGGCGCGGACGACCGTGACGACGATCCTCAGCCGGCTGCACGACAAGGGGGTCGTGGAGCGGCACCGCCAGGGTCGCGGTTTCGCCTACGTCCCGGTGCGCGACGTCCAGGACGCCCAGGGGCTCACCGCGCGCCGCATGCACAGCGAGCTGGACCGCGACACCGACCGCGAGACCGTGCTCGCCCGGTTCGTGGCCCAGCTCAGCCCCGACGACGAACGTGTCCTGCGGGACCTGCTCGAACCCGAAGAACGATGACCGCACTGCTCCTGCTGCCCCTGCTGCTGCCCTTCGCCCTGCCGGCCCTCGCCCGCCGGGCCCTGGGCCGGCTGACCCCGGTCGTCGCGCTGTGGGTCGTCACCGTCTGTGCCGTCGTCCTCGCCGGCTGCTCGCTGGCCGCGCTCGGCTCGTTCGTCCTGATCGGGCTGTTCAAGGTGCCGCTCTTCGCCGCGCTCGGCGAACTGGTCCGCCCGCTGCACACCGCCTCGGACCTCGTCGTCCTGCCCGCCGCCGCGACCTCCGTCGGTGTGCTCGCCGTGTGCGGCTGGACCCTGGTCCGGTCCGTGCTCCGCCAGACGCGCGCCTTCCGCGTCGCGCGTACACAGGCCGGGCGCGGCCCCGCCGCGGGCGACCTGTGCGTGGTGGACTCGTCCCGCCCGGACGCCTACGCGCTGCCGGGCCGCCCGCACCGCATCGTCGTCACCACCGCGATGCTGCGCAGCCTGGACGGCCCCGAGCGCGAGGCGCTGTTCGCCCACGAGCGGGCGCACAACGACGGCGGCCACCACTACTTCCTCGCCGCCGCAGAACTCGCCGCACACTGCCACCCGGCGCTGCGCCCCGTCCGCGAGTCGATCCGCCTCGCCGCCGAGCGCGCCGCCGACGAGGCCGCCGCGGCCCGGGTCGGCGACCGGCGGCTGACCGCCCGTGCCATCGCCCGCGCGGCCCTCGCCGGGCACTCCGCGCCCGCCGAGCGCCCCGACTTCGTGGCCGCCGCGACCTCCGGTCCCGTCCCGCAGCGCGTCCAGGCCCTGCTGGCCGCCCCGCGTGCCCCGCGCACGGGCCGCACGATCGCGGCCCTCCTCCTCGCCTGCACCGCCGTCTCCTGCGTGGCCTCGGTCGCCGGCATGGCCGACTTCCACCACCGTGTGGAGATCGCCCAGGGCGACGAGACGCCCTGACCCGGACCACCGGCCGACCACCGGCCGACATCCCGCGGCAGCCCTGAGGCGACGCATGGAAGCACCCGAGGCGCAACGCGCGTAGAACGGGACTGGCGCCCGCAAAGTTTTACGTATAACCTCACCCGCTAACCAACCCCACCGGAAGGTCCCGATGCGACGCGTCGCCCTGGTCACCCTCGTCGTCGACGACTACGACGAGGCCATCCGCTTCTACACCGAGGCCCTCGGCTTCCGGCTCGCCGAGGACGCCCCGCGCCCCGACGGCTCCCGCTGGGTCGTCGTGGAGCCCGGCGGTGCCGGAGCCGGCACCGGTCTGCTGCTCGCCCGCGCCAAGGGCGAGGACCAGCGCGCCCGCGTCGGCGACCAGACCGGCGGACGGGTCGGCTTCTTCCTGCACACCGACGACTTCGCCCGCGACCACGCCCGCATGACCGCGGCCGGAGTGACCTTCCTGGAGAAGCCGCGCCACGAGCCGTACGGCACCGTCGCCGTCTTCCAGGACCTGTACGGCAACCGCTGGGACCTGCTCCAGCCCGCCGCCTGATCACCGCTGAACCACTCGCCGAGGAACGCCCTGCCATGACCGTGTCCCGCATCGACACCGAGACCCTCCGCCGGCTCCCCAAGGCCGTGCTGCACGACCACCTCGACGGCGGCCTGCGCCCCGCCACCGTCGTCGAACTCGCGGCGGAGATCGGTCACACCCTGCCCACCACCGACCCCGACGAACTGGCCGCCTGGTACTTCGAGGCCGCCAACTCCGGTGACCTGGTCCGCTACATCGCCACCTTCGAGCACACCCTCGCCGTCATGCAGACCCGCGAGGGCCTGCTGCGCGCCGCCGAGGAGTACGTGCTGGACCTCGCCGCCGACGGCGTCGTCTACGCCGAGGTGCGCTACGCCCCCGAGCTGAACACCAAGGGCGGGCTGTCGCTCGCCGAGGTCGTGGAGACCGTCCAGGAGGGCCTCGCCGCCGGCATGGCCAAGGCGGCCGCCGACGGCACCCCCGTCCGCGTCGGCACCCTGCTGTGCGGGATGCGGATGTTCGACCGGGTCCGCGAGGCCGCCGACCTGGCCGTCGCCTACCGCGACGCCGGGGTCGTCGGCTTCGACATCGCCGGCGCCGAGGACGGCTTCCCGGCCGCCGACCACCTGGCCGCCTTCGAGCACCTGCGCCGCGAGAGCGTGCCGTTCACCATCCACGCCGGCGAGGCGCACGGCCTGCCCAGCATCCACCAGGCCGTCCAGGTGTGCGGCGCCCAGCGCATCGGCCACGGCGTCCGCCTCACCGAGGACATCCCCGACCTCGCGGCCGGCAAGCTCGGCCGGCTCGCCTCCTGGGTGCGCGACCGCCGGATCGCGCTGGAGATGTGCCCCACCTCCAACCTCCAGACCGGCTGCGCCACCTCGATAGCCGAGCACCCGATCACGGCCCTGAAGGACCTCGGCTTCCGGGTCACCCTCAACACCGACAACCGGCTGGTGTCGGGGACGACGATGACCCGGGAGATGTCCCTGCTGGTCGAGGAGGCCGGCTGGACCGTCGAGGACCTGCGCACGGTCACGGTGAACGCCGTCAAGAGCGCGTTCATCCCGTTCGACGAGCGCAGGGCCCTCGTCGAGGACGTGGTCCTGCCGGGTTACGCGGCCGCGCTCTGAAGCAGCCCCCTGAGGTAGGCGGCCTGTCCGACGTGCTGGAGATCGTCGGACAGGACGCTCACCAGGCGGACCCCCAGCGTGACCGGGGGATCCCAGCCCTCGTCCACGACCCGTTCCAGATCCTTGGCGGCGAGCCCCTTGAGCGCCCCGAGGGTCTGCTCGTGGACGGCGTCGTAGTACCCGGTCAGCAGGTCCGCGGCGTCGACCCGGACCTTGGCGACCTTCGCCGGGGTGTGCCCGTAGCCGTGGTCGCGGGGCGGCAGGTCGAGGCCGAAGCGCTTCTCCCAGCCGTCGCTGAGCCAGACCTGCTCCAGGCCGAAGGCGTCGGCGACGTGGTCGTCCTGTACCCGGGTCAGGTGCCAGACCAGCCAGGCGAGGGAGTTGGCGTCGGGCGCCGGACGGTGGTTCAGCTCGTCCGGTCCGAGGCCGTCGAGGGCGGCGTGGACTTCTTCCTGGATGCGGCCGTAGCCGTCGATGAGGATGTCCTTGGCATGCATACGGTCCACGATCGCGTATCCGGCGCCCTCACGCGTCCGGAATCCAGCTTCCGTGGAAGCCCAGCGGCACCCGCCCCGGCAGCTGGATCCGCGCCACCGGC
Source organism: Streptomyces sp. NPDC025793 (assembly GCF_055558375.1). NCBI lineage: Bacteria > Bacillati > Actinomycetota > Actinomycetes > Kitasatosporales > Streptomycetaceae > Streptomyces > Streptomyces sp. NPDC025793. The sequence continues at coordinate 192,629 of NZ_JBVHMR010000013.1, forward strand.
TCGCCGGTGAAGTCCTGCGCCGCGAGGATCACCAGGTCGGCCAGGCCGCGGTCCGGGTTGTGGACGTAGGCGAGGGTGTACCCGTCGTCCTCCGCCGCCCGCCGGTCGTCCGGGTCGCGCGGGACGAACACGGCCTCGCCCGCCGCCGCGCCCCTCGGCAGCCGGTGCACCTGGGTGGTGCCGCGCAGCAGGTCGTGCTTGACCAGCGCGTCGGAGAAGGCGTCGTCGGGCGGGGCGGCGCCGTCCGGCGTCAGATACGCGGCGGTCATCCCGGCGGCCGCCGCCGTGTAGCCGTAGCGGTGCCGCCGTGCCACCCGCGCCTCGTTGACCCGCGGGAACTCCTGCGGCCGGTCGTCCAGCACCCGCTGCCGCACCCGCCCGTGGCGCAGGTCGACGGTCCAGCGCTCCAGCCTGGCCGTGCGCGCGTCGTACGGCCCGTCCGAGCCGCGCCCGGCGACGTAGAACGGCGCCGGGTAGGCCATCAGGTCGATCACCACCGACTCGCCCTCGTCGTAGGCGTTGAGGGTGTGCGAGTAGAAGACCGGATCGATGCCGAACCAGCGGACCGGGCCGCCGGTACGCGGCATGACACCCACCCGGGTCGGGTGCTTCCGGTTCCAGACGTACGGCACCGGGGCGCCGGCCCCGGCCGCCGCCGCGTCGAAGGTGACCGGCAGGTCGAAGACGACGACGTACCGCTCGGTCAGCGCGAAGTCGTGCATCATCGGCGCGCCCGCCACCGGGATCCGGTGCGTCCGGGCGATCCGGCCGGAGCCTTCCACGACCAGGTGTCGGACGTGGTCCCAGTCCGGGTGGTAGGCGATCGCGTGCAACTCGTCCGCGAACGCGTCGTACTTGGTGTGCGCCGCGAACGCGCCCTCCAGTGTGCCCCGGAAGTCGTACGTGCCCACCGTGCCCAGCTCGCCGTCGAGTTCGTACGGCAGCGGGCCGCTCTCCTGGAGCGCGAGGATCCGCCCCCGGTGCGGGATGACGTGCGTGTTGCAGGCGAAGTCCTCCGCGGGCACCGGGCCGGGGTACGTCTCGCCGAGCTTCCGTGCGACCTGCGAGGAGCGCACCCAGCGGTTGCGATACCACTCGGCCCTGCCGTCGCGCAGCCGCACACCGTGCACCATGCCGTCGCCGAGCATCCAGTGGTGGGCCCGGGGATCCTCCAGGCCCAGCACGTTGGGGCCGTTGCGCAGGAAACGGCCGTTCAGCTCGCGCGGGACGCGGCCGCTGACCGGCAGGTCGAAGGCCGTCAGTTCCTCGGTGACCGGGGCGAACACCCCTTCCAGAAAGGGGTAGTGACGTTCCGTCAATTCCCTTGCGGGGTCCGCCGCTACGGCGCTCGCGCCCGCGCCCACGAGTGCGCCCGCCGCCGCGAGCCCCGCCGTGCCGCGCAGCACGTTCCGCCGTGTGTGTTCCGCCATGACATGTCTCCCTGAACCGTCGTCAGTCGTGCCGACGGTTCCGAGTCTGCGGCGGCGGGCGGCCCGGATCAGGAGGCCTGGGGCCCCTCCTGGGGTGGTGCAAACCCCCCTGTCCCGCCTCCCGTTTCGAGGAGGGTGACGAGCGCGCGGGCGGCGGGGCTGGTGGCGCGGTCCGGCGGCAGCAGGGCGACCGTCTCGTACGCCGCCTCGCCCGCGCCCTTCAGCGGGAGCGCGGTGAGCGCGGGCCGCTTGTGCCGGAAGTGCCGGGGCACGACCGCGATCCCCAGGTTCTCGTCCACCAGGTCCAGCAGGCTGTGCACGTCGTTGACCTCCAGCGCCACCGTGCGCCGTACGCCCGCGGCGGCGAACGCGGCGTCGGTCGTGCGGCGCGGGCCCCAGTCCGGATGGAAGTCGACGAAGACCTCCCCGGCCAGGTCCTCCGGGGTGAGCGCCGCGCCCGCCGACGCCAGCCGGTGGCCGGGATGGCACAGCACGGTCATCGGCTCGCTCGTCAGCGCCACCGAGCGCAGCTGATCGGAGTCCGCCCGGGTGCGGTAGGCGAAGGCCAGGTCCAGCCGCCCGGCCGCGACCTCCTCGGCCAGCGCGCCGGAGCCCGCCTGCCGCAGCCGGATCTCCACGTCCGGATGCCGCCCCCGGAAGCCCGCCAGCAGCCGTGCCACGTGCACCCCGGCGATGCACTGCTCGGTGCCGAGGGCCAGCGTGCCGCGCAGCACGCCCTGCACCGCCGCCACCGCCTCGTGCGCCGAGCGCACCTGCGACAGGATCCGCTCGGCCTCCGTCAGCAGCGCCCGCCCCGCCTCGGTGAGCGTCACCCGGCGTGTGGTCCGCACGAACAGCGGCGCCCGCAGCTCCCGCTCCAGCGTCCGGATCGAGGCCGACAGCCCCGACTGGGACACCATCAGACGCTCGGCGGCCCGGGTGAAGTGGCGGTCCTCGGCGACCGCGACGAAGTGCTGGAGATGGCGCAGTTCCATGATTGAGAAGCCTAGCCGCACAATTCCATCGGATTCTCCTGTTGGACCGCTGCGTGCGGTACGCGCAAGAGTGGTCCCGGCAGACCATGTGCCCATCCCTCTGGAGTCGCGTTGTACACCGCACACCCCGACCGCTACGACGGCATGCCCTACCGCCGCACCGGACGCAGCGGGCTCAAGCTTCCCGCGCTGTCCCTCGGCCTGTGGCACAACTTCGGCCCGGACCGGTCCGTCGAGACCCAGCGCGCCATCCTGCGCCGCGCCTTCGACCTGGGCGTCACCCACTTCGACCTCGCCAATAACTACGGCCCGCCGCCCGGCGCCGCCGAGTCCGCGCTCGGCGAGGCCCTGAAGGCCGACTTCGCGCCGTACCGCGACGAGCTGGTGATCTCGACCAAGGCCGGCTACCTCATGTGGCCCGGCCCGTACGGCGAATGGGGCTCGCGCAAGTACCTGCTCTCCTCGCTCGACCAGAGCCTCACGCGGATGGGCCTGGAGTACGTCGACGTCTTCTACTCGCACCGCCCCGACCCGGACACTCCGCTGGAGGAGACGATGGGCGCGCTGCACTCGGCGGTGCGGCAGGGCAAGGCGCTCTACGTCGGTGTCTCCAACTACTCCGCCGAGCAGACCCGGGAAGCCGTCCGCATCCTGGCCGACCTCGGCACCCCGCTCCTCATCCACCAGCCGCGCTACTCGATGCTGGACCGGCGCCCCGAGGACGAGGGCCTGCTCGACGCCCTGGACGAACTCCAGGTCGGCTCCATCGCCTACTCCCCGCTGGAGCAGGGCCTGCTCACCGGCCGCTACCTCGACGGCATCCCCGAGGACTCCCGCGCCGCCGGCGACAGCCCCTTCCTGAACTCCGACGCGGTCACCGAGGACCTCGTCGCGCGGCTGCGCGCCCTGGACGAGATCGCGAAGTCCCGCGGCCAGACCCTGGCCCAGCTCGCCCTGGCCTGGGTGCTGCGCGGCGGCCGGGTCACCTCCGCGCTGGTCGGCGCGAGCAGCGCGCAGCAGGTCGAGGACAGCGTCGGCGCGATCCGGAACCTGGACTTCGACACGGAGGAGCTGGCCCGGATCGACGCGATCGTCCGTCCGTAGCCCCGCCGCAGGGCAGTGGGACGCGGGCTCACGTCTGCGCCGGCTCGCCCGCGCTCCACACGATCGCCGGGGGCACCACCCGCCCGCACAGCGGACGGCCCTTGGCGTCGGTGAGGGCGAGCCGGCCCACCAGCGTGCCCCGCCGCCGAGCCTCGGCGAGCACCTCGGGCGGAACGTCCGCGAGCATCAGTTTGGCGCGCCTGAACATCCGGGACGCCTCCTCCTGCGGCTGCCTGCCGACCCAGGAGAGATAGACGAAGCGTCCGCCGAGCCGGTTCCGCACGTACGGGCCGCGCAGCTCGCCGTCGGCCGTGAACGTGCACGGGAGCGTCCATGTCGCCGTCGCGGCGTCGCCGGGCTGCGGATCGAGCAGCTCGGCCGGCCGGTCCTTGCGCTGGACCGCCACCTCGATCGCGCTGACCCCGTGAAAGTCCCGCCCGGGCCCGCAGTCGCGGCCGGGCAGGGAGTGGGCTTCGATGCGCAGGTGCATGCCACTCAGTGTGGGGGGAAGCCGGGCGGGAGGGCAGCCCCTCGCCCAGGCCGCCGGCCGGCCTAGGCCATCGGCCGGCCGGCGTCAGGCGCCCTCCGGCACCCGGTCCAGGAAGCCCAGCACCTGCCGGATGCGGCCCTCCTCGTCCAGGGTGACCACGTCGAACCCGGCGACCGGAGTCGAGCCGTCCTCGCTCACCAGCTCCCAGCCGAAGCGCGCCGTGTCGTGGTGGCCGTCCACCGTGCCGAGCGGGCGGAAGACGAACCCCGGGAACTGCTCGTGGGCGGCGGTGATCACGGCCGCGACGCCCTCGTGGCCGCGAACGTCGGCGAGGGGGTCGGTGTAACCGCCGTCCGCGGTCCACGCGGCGGCGACCGCCTTCTTCAGCGCCTCCGGCTCGGTGGCGTTCCAGGCCTCGAAGTAACGGGCGGCCGCGGTCTCGTAACGGTCGGTGTTCACGGACATGGTGAATCAGCCTCCATCGAGGTCGTCAGTGCTGGTCGGGCCCGGACCCGGTGCTTCGCCGATCCGGTGTGACCACCATGCCGGAGGCCGGCGGGGCGGGTCGATTACCTCTCCGGTAATGCCGCAGGCCCGCGCACACCTCGGTGCATTCCGGTCACAACGGGCGCCGAATATGCCAACAGGCTGGCCGGAAAGGCATGGTGACAGTGTTTCGGGAGAGGCGATACTCGAACGCCAGGGGCACTTCACCGCACAGGAGCCGCACGGGAAGGCGGGGCTTCGGCCGGCACACCAGCGAGGCGACGGGGGAGTGAGACGTGCACGACGAATTCCTGTGCCATGTCACGGCGTACGGCATGTGCGACGGCCGCCGCATCGGCGTACCGCTCGGCACCTATCGCGCGCCGACACTGGCGCTCGCCCTGTGGTGGTTACGGGACCGTGCGTCCTGGATCGCCGAGCGGCTCGACCCGAGCCCCGGGCATCCCTCCTTCCCCGTGGGCGCGCTGGTGCCCGTCGCCGAGACGGTCGCCGACGTGCCCACGCTGCTGCGCGCCTGGTGCGCCGACGACGTCGGGCAGGAGCGGGTGGCCGACGAACTGGCGGTCGGCCGGCTGGTGCGGATCGCCGCCAGCGACGACACCACCGAGTACGAGCTGCTCGCCGAGTCCGTCGACGCGCTCCGGATGCAGCGCACCCTGCCCGCCCTCGTCGTACCCGTCGCCTGACACGTGTCCATGCGCCGCGGGCGGGGCTGCGGGGAGACCCGAGCGGGGGGAGAGCGGAGGGAGCGGAGAGGCCTATAGCGGGGCTAATCGGTAGAATTCTGGCCATGGCGGAGCGGCCGGTCGCCCCGACGGCGCCCGAGCTCGTCCTGGAGACCGACACGGGTTCCACGGTGATGAGCCCGGGGCGTGACTACCACGTCGGACGCGACCCGTTGAGCGACATCGTCTTCGACGATGCCCGGGTCTCGTGGCACCACGCCGTGCTGCGCTGCGACCACGACCGCTGGACCCTGGCCGACCAGCACAGCACCAACGGCACCTACGCCGACGGCCGCAGGATCGAGCGCTGGGACGTCCGCCCCGGCAGCGAGATCCGCTTCGGCAGCCCCGCCGACGGCCCCCGCGTGATGCCCGCCGACGCCCCGGAACCGGCCCCCGACCGCCCCTCCGCCGTGTCACAGCCCCGGCTGACCGGCACCTTCCGCCGCCCCACCAGCGTCCGCCCGCTGCCCCCGCGCACCGTCCGCATCGGCCGGGCCCCCGACAACGACCTGGTGGTGGACGACCTGACCGTCTCCCGCCGGCACGCCGAACTGCGCGCCCACCCGGACGGCACGTACGAGATCGCGGACCTGGACAGCCACAACGGCACCTACCTCAACGGCCGACCGGTCACCGGCGGCGCCCGTGTCGGCCCCGGCGACATCATCGGCATCGGACACTCCGCGTTCTGCCTCGTCGGCACGGAACTCCAGGAGTACGTCGACACCGGCGAGGTCTCCCTCGACGTGCAGGAGCTCACCGTCGCCGTCGACGGCGGGCGCACGGTGCTCCTCGACCACGTGTCCTTCCCGGTGGGCGAGAAGTGCCTGCTCGCCGTGGTCGGGCCGAGCGGCGCCGGCAAGTCCACGCTGCTGAACGCCCTGACCGGACAGCGGCCCGCCGACCGCGGCACCGTCCTCTACGACGGCCGCGACCTCTACCGCGACTACGCCGAACTGCGCGGGCGCATCGGCCTGGTCCCGCAGGACGACATCCTGCACCCCCAGCTCACCGTGCGCGCCGCCCTCACCTACGCCGCCGAACTGCGCTTCCCCGAGGACACCGCCCCCGCCGAGCGGCAGGCCCGGGTGACCGAGGTCATCCGGGAACTCGGTCTCGAACACCGCGCCGACCAGCCCGTGCACCGCCTGTCCGGCGGACAGCGCAAGAGGGTCAGCGTCGCCCTGGAACTGCTCACCAAACCCTCGCTGCTCTTCCTCGACGAGCCGACCTCCGGGCTCGACCCCGGCATGGACCGCTCGGTGATGACCATGCTGCGCGGCCTCGCCGACGACGGCCGCACGGTCGTCGTGGTCACCCACAGCGTGCTCAGCCTCGGCGGCTGCGACCGCCTGCTGGTCCTCGCCCCCGGCGGCAGAGTGGCGTACTACGGTCTGCCCGACGACGCCCTCGCCTTCCTCGGCCACGAGCAGTGGCCGGAGGCCTTCGAGGCCTTCGACCGCGAGCCGGACCGTGACTGGGCCGGGGAGTACCGCGCGTCGCCGTTCCACCGGCACTACGTCACCGAGGCCACGACCCAGCCCCACCACCCCGGACCGGCCCCCGTCACCCCGGCACCGCCGCCCCGCCCACGCGGCTGGGGCGCCCAGCTCGGCACCCTGGTCCGCCGCTACACGGCCGTCCTGAGCGCCGACCGCACCTTCCTGGTCGTCATGACCGCCCTGCCGTTCGTCATGGGCGCCATGGCCCGTGCCCTGGCGGGCGGGCGCCTCACCCCGGACACGGCGATGAACGCACTGCTCATCCTGTGTGTCGGCGCCGTGCTGACCGGCGCCGCGAACGCGGTGCGCGAACTCGTCAAGGAACGCCCCGTCTACCGGCGGGAACGCGCCGTCGGCCTGCCCAGATCGGCGTACCTGATGTCCAAGATCGTGGTACTCGGCACGGTCACCGTCGCCCAGGCCGTCGTCCTCACCCTGGTCGCCCTGCTCGGCGTCGACCTCGACGCCCCCGGCGGCAAGGGCGTCCTGCTGCCGCCGCTCGCCGAGATCGCCCTGGCCGTCGCCCTGCTGGCGTTCACCGCCATGATGTTCGGCCTACTCGTCTCCGCGCTGGTGCGCAAGGAGGAGGTGACGATGCCGCTGCTGGTGCTCCTCGCCATCGTGCAGGTCGTCTTCTGCGGGGCCCTGCTCACACTCCACGGTGTGCCCGGTCTGGAGCAGCTGTCCTGGCTCGTGCCCTCGCGCTGGGCGCTCGGCGCCATGGCCGGCACGGTCGGGCTGTCGCGGCTCGTGCCCGGCAAGCCGGCCGCCGACCCGCTCTTCCGGCACGCGCCGGGCGTCTGGCTGCTCGACCTGGCCATGCTGCTGGTGCTGTCCGCCCTGTGCGGCCTCGCCGTCGCCCGGCTGCTGCGCCGGCAGGAGCCCGCCCTCATGCGGAAGTAGCCGGAGGCAGAGCACGACGACCCGCACCCGCAGGCATCACGAGCCCCACGCGGAAGGAGGCGCCCGATGAGCAGAGCGCCCGGTCCCGGATTCCGGCCCACGCACGTCGTCCCGCCGCGCGGCATGCCCGCCTGGGAGGCCCCCGACCCGGCCCGGCCCACCGTGCCCCTCGACCCCCTGCTGCCCGTCCAGCTCCTGGAACGGCGCGGCGACTGGGCGCACATCGGCTGCGCCAACGGCTGGGCCGCCTGGGTCGACGGGCGCGGGCTCGTCGCCGTACCCGAGGACCCGCCCGTCGCCGGCGGACCGGCCGGCGCCGCCGACCCCCGGCCCCTGCTGGCCCGCGCCGCCGAGGCCCTCGCCGCCTACCGCTCCGCCGTGGACGAGCTGGCGGCCGGCTCCCTCGCCGGCGAGGACTTCGCGGACCGCACCCACGGCCTGCGGATCGGGATCGTCGTCGACGGCGAGGCCGTCTGGCTCTACGACCCCGAGGAGAGCCGCTGGATGTACGGCGACGGACGCCGGCTGACCACCTACGCCACCGACCACGCGGTCACCGGCGACACCGGGCCCGGGCACGCCCCGACCCGGCTGGTGACGCCCGACGGTGAGCGCTGATGGCCCGCGAGACCAGCCTGTTCTCCGGTCGGCCCGCGGAACTGATCGGCCGGACGGTGGCGAACTACCGGGTCGAGAGCGAGGTCGGGCGCGGCGGCATGGCCGTCGTCTTCCGCGCCCACGACCTGCGCCTGGACCGCACCGTCGCCCTGAAACTGCTCGCGCCCGAACTCGCCCGCAACGACACCTTCCGCAAGCGGTTCACCCACGAGTCCCAGGTGGCCGCCGCGATCGACCACCCGCACATCGTGCCCGTCTACGACGCCGGCGAGACGGACGGCGTGCTCTACATCGCCATGCGGTACGTCTCCGGCAGCGACCTGCGCCATCGGCTGGACGTCCACGGAGCGCTGGCCGTGCCGGACGCCGTCCGCATCGCCGGACAGGTGGCCTCCGCCCTCGACGCCGCCCACGAACACGGTCTGGTCCACCGGGACGTCAAACCCGGCAACATCCTGATCGCCGAGGGCACCGACCGCGACCACCCCGAGCACGTGTACCTCACCGACTTCGGGCTCACCAAGAAGTCGCTGTCCCTGACCGGCTTCACCAGCGTCGGCCAGTTCGTCGGCACCCTCGACTACGTCGCGCCCGAGCAGATCTCCGGCCGCCCCGTCGACGGCCGCTGCGACGTCTACGGGCTGGCCTGCGTCGTCTACGAGACCCTCACCGGCCGCCCGCCCTTCCGGCGCGAGGACGACATGGCGCTGCTGTGGGCCCACCAGTACGACGAGCCACCCCCGCCGAGCGCGGCCCGCCCCGGACTCGCCCCGGCCGTCGACGCCGTCTTCGCCCGGGCCCTCGCCAAGAGCCCGGACGAGCGGTACGTCACCTGCCTCGACTTCGTCGCCGCGCTGCGGGCCACCACCGCCACCCCCGTGCACCCGCCGGCCGACGGCCCCCGGGCGACCGAGACGGAAACGGAGACGGAAAGGGAGACGGACGCGGGCTCGGGCTCGGGCCGCACGATGACCGACACCCGGCGGCCCCCGCACTGGGCCGACCCGATGTTCCACACGTGAGCGAAGAGCGCTCAGGGCCGAGGCTGTTCACCGACATCGCCCCGCCGCCGCACCGGCAGCGCGAGCAGCCCGCCCAGCAGCCCGGCGACCAGTCCCCACAGGGCGCCCAGGCCCACCGCCTGCCAGAGCCGCGGCTCCAGGAACAACTCGCCGGACAGTCCGCCGCCGAGGTTGCCGATGCCGAGCAGGGACAGGCCGTAGTGCGCCGAGACACGGCCCGTCAGGCAGATCATCAGCACGGTCAGCGCCAGCGCGACGGCCAGGTGCAGGGCGTGCTGCCACAGCCGGATCCGGGCCGGTGAGCGCGCCGCCATCCGGAACGCGACAGCCAGCAGCAGGACCGCGTCCACGACCGCCAGCCACCACCAGCGGCCGTCGTGGGCGGTGAGCGTGCGCAGATTCAGCTCCGATGCGCCCGGGGTGCGCAGCAGCTCGTCCAGGACATGGGGCACCGGCAGCCCGAACGGCCCGTCCACCCGGCCGTTCCAGGTGGCACCCAGACCGACGGTGAGGGCCAGCCAGGCCAGGTTGGGCAGGCCGAGCAGGATCAGCGCCAGGGTCGCGGCGACGTGCCCGCGGGTGGCCGCGGTGATCAGCGCGATGACGAGGCCGACGACGACGTAGCCGAGGAGCAGCACGACCACCGCGTGCGCCGCCGGGCGCACCGACTCCTGGAAGCGCAGCAGCCGCCCCGGCAGCGGAGCTCCCCGCGCGACCAGCACCGCCAGCAGCAGCACCCCGGCCAGCCACAGCAGCCCGAACAGCACGGTCAGCGGCACGTCCGCGGTGAACCCGACCTTCGGCGCGGCGTTGAACAGCCCGGCCAGATCGCTGAGGGTGCCGCTGCCCACGTCGACGGCGAAGGTCTGCCGGGCACCGAGGGCCAGCCCGATCAGCGCCAGCAGCCACAGCACCGCGAGCCGCGCCGCCCACCCGGCCAGTTCCGTGGCCGAGGCCACCGCCCGGTGCCGCAGCGGACGCAGAAAACCCGTCCCGATCGCGAGGGCGCCGACGAGTGTCACCGACAGCGGGATCACGGTCAGACCGGCGTGGCTCTCCGCCAGCACCCCCGCGTTGCCCGACAGTGCGACGGTGCCGCCGACGGCCGTCACCAGCGTCGCGACCACCACCCTCGGGAACGCGCCGTCCGGCAGATCCGCCGCGCCGGCCGCCCACAGCCCGAGTGCCGCCACGAGTGCCATGACGGCCAGTCCGGTCAGCACCGCGCCGAGGGCCTGCGCCCAGCCGTGGCGGGCGGCGGGCCGCGCGGGGGCGGTCGGAGGGCTCACACCGTTCACGCTAAGCAGCGGCCGTGCGTCTCGCCCGTCGGCTTGCGACCGCCGCGACTCTGCGACACACAATGGGCTCAATGTGCAGCCGAACGAACTAAAGGCACCGAACGGTACTGCGACGGGAAGAGGTGCTCGTGAGCGTCGAACCTCCGTCCTCCGGCCGCCCCTCCGGCCCGCCCCCCGGCCCGCTGTCGGGTTCCTCCCAGCCGCCCTCCGGCCCGCCCGGGGGACCCTCGGGCGGCGCCGGCGGGCCCAAGGAGCCGCACGGGCCGTGGTGGAGGTCCGTACCGGGCATCGCCGCCCTCAGCGCCGTCGTGGTCGCCGCCGTGGTGCTCGCCGTCGTCTTCACCCGTTCGGGTGGCGGCTCGTCCGCCAAGGGCGGCGAGGTCTTCCTCCAGCCGGCCGCCAGCGCCGGCCAGGACCCCTTCACGGCATCGACGGCCAAGCGGAGTTCCGTCCCGCCCCCCGCCTCCGCCTCCGCCGCGCCCTCCGCGCCGACGGGCACGGTGCAGGGCGTGCAGGGCGGGGCGCCCGGCCTGTACGGCGGCACGCAGAACGTGGCCGCCTGCGACGTCGGGCAGCAGATCAAGGCCCTCCAGGCGGACTCGGCCAAGACCCGGGCGTTCGCCTCCGTGGCCGGCGTCCAGCCGTCCGGCGTACCCGCCTATCTGCGCTCGCTCACCCCGGTCCAGCTGCGTGTCGACACGCGCGTCACCAACCACGGCTACCGCGACGGCGCCGCCACCAGCTACCAGTCCGTGCTCCAGGCGGGCACCGCCGTCCTGGTGGACAGCCACGGCGTCCCCCGGGTGCGCTGCGCCTGCGGCAATCCGCTGACCTCGCCCGTCGCCGAGAAGAACACGCCTCGGCTGGTGGGCCCGCGCTGGCCGGCGTACCGGCCCTCGAACGTGGTCGTCGTGACGCCCGCGCCGACGGTCGTCGACGTCTTCGTGCTCTACGACCCCCACCACGACGACTGGATCCACCGCCCGCACGGCGACCAGGGCTGGCAGCACGACCAACACGCCAGGCCGCCGAAGGACCCGCACCCCTGGAACCCGCCGCCCTCGCCCTCGCCGTCGGCGTCGCCGTCGTGCCCGCCCGGCGCGCGCCACTGCCCGTCCCCGTCGGGCAAGCCGAGCCCCTCGACGGCGACCTCGTCCCCGACCTCGCCGAGCGCGTCCCCGACGTCCCCGTCGCCCCCCTCGTCCTCGCCGTCCGCCTCCCCCTCGTCGACTCCTGCGTCGCCGAGTACCTCCCCGCCGATCTCCCCGTCGTCCTCCCCGTCGTCCTCCCCGTCGTCGTCTCCGCCCTCCTCCGGCGCGTCGCCGGAGTCGGCGTCGGCCGGGTCGCCCCCAGCGGCGTCCTCCTCGCCCCCCTCGACCTCCACGCCCTCCTCCGCCGGGCCGGTATCACCGTCCCCGAGCCCGTCCGGAGGGTGACCATCGCCACTGTGCGCGCTCGGCGAACGCTTCGGGGGACTGCCGAGCCCGGCTCGGGGTACGAGATCTGGTGCAACGGACGAAAGGCCGGATCCGGCATTCGAGAGAGACAGCATGACCGAGTACGTGGGCGGGGACGTGATACCGACTGGTTTCGATGTACCCGTGGAACCGCTGCGGCGCGCCGAGCACTACACCGGCGAACCCGGCTCCATAGCGGAGGCGCGGGCCTTCGCGGCGCGGTTCCTGGAGCAGCTGAAGACCGAGTGGTGCGCCGTGCCCGACCGCGGCGCCGACGGCGAACTGCTCCTGCTCGTGAGCGAGCTGGTCACCAACGCCGAGCGGCACAGCAACGGCCCCTACATCCTGGAGCTGGAGGGCACGGACAACGCGGTCACGGTGTGTGTCTACGACAGCAGCTCCGCGCTGCCCCTGCGCTACCCCAGGGACCCGGCACGCGTCGGACGGCACGGCCTGGAGATCGTCGACGCCCTGGCCGTGGAAGTGACCGCCGAGCGCGTCCCCGTCGGCAAGCGGGTGCGGGCCCGCTTCGTGCTCAGGCGCTGAGCCGGTTTCCCTCAGGGCGCAACGCCGGGCCCTTGCCCCGTGGCCTGCGGCTCCTAGGCTGACGTGGGTGACCAACCAGGTGAGCAACGAAGCCCGAGTGATCCCGCTGCGGCCCGCGCCCGTCCGTCCGCAGGCGCCCGAGACGCGACCGGCGGAGGGGGCCGGCAGAGAGCCCCTCTGGCGTGATCTGGTCGGAGAGGTGCTGCGGCGCGAGCGGCGGGCGCAGGACCGCACGCTGAAGGACGTGGCCGACACGGCCCGGATCTCGCTGCCCTACCTCTCCGAGATCGAGCGCGGTCGCAAAGAGGCCTCCTCGGAGGTCCTCGCGGCCGCCGCACACGCCCTCGGACTGGGTCTCGGCGACCTGCTGTCGCTGGTACACGGCGAGTTCACGCGGCGCACCGGCGTGCACCGACGCCCGGCCGTCGCACCGTACCGGCCGTCCAACGCGCTCTGCCTGGCGGCCTGACCGGCTCCGCCCTGGCCGATGAGTTTCGCCGCGCGGTCCGGTCGGTACTGATGACCGCGTTCCCCGCCCAGGAGGTACTCATGACCACCGACGGTTTCACCACCTGTCTCTGGTTCGACGGCAAGGCCGAGGAGGCCGCCGAGTTCTACGTGTCGGTCTTCAAGAACTCGTCCATCGGCCACGTCACCCGCTACACCGAAGCCGGGCCCGGTCCGGCCGGATCGGTGCTGGTGGTCGAGTTCACGGCCAACGGCCAGAAGTTCATCGCCCTCAACGGCGGCCCCCAGTTCACGTTCAACGAGTCGATCTCCTTCCAGATCTCCTGTGCCGACCAGCACGAGATCGACTCCTACTGGACCAGGCTCACCGAGGGCGGCGGCGAGCCCGGCCCCTGCGGCTGGCTCAAGGACCGGTACGGCGTCTCCTGGCAGGTCGTCTACGACCGGATGACCGACCTCCTGAACGACCCGGACCCGCAGAAGGCGGCCCGCGTCACCAACGCCATGCTGAGCATGGGCAAGCTGGACGTCGCCGCCCTGGAGAAGGCGTACGCGGGGGAGTAGGGCAACAGCCTTACGACCGGTCGGCGGGGCGTCGGGGCACACCTCCGCGTGCCTCGACGCCCCGCGCTGCCGACCTCGGGATCAGACCCGGTCGGCCACGATCAGCAGGTACTGGAAGCTGCCGTTGCGGTAGGCGTCCAGGAACGCGTCCTCGATGCCCGTCACCAGGTGGTCGGCCTGCTTGCGCAGTTCCCAGTACGGGATCGTCGCCGCGGTCAGGTCCTCCACATGGACCGGCACCAGCCGGTTCTTCGCCATCGACCGGAAGTACTCCGACCTCGGGTGGATGTCGCAGATGTAGTGCGCGTTGATCAGCGACACCTCGCGCGATGCCCGGCCGTAGGTGTCGTTGTAGCAGCCGGTGACCGTCACATAGCGTCCGCCGCGGCGCAGCAGCCGGGCGTGCTCGGCGAACAGCAGCTCCAGCTCGACGTACATCGTGGACTCGTTGTTCCACGAGGCCGCGTACGCACCCGTCTCGAAGCCGGTGTCCAGCATGTTGCGGTGGTGGTAGCGCACCTTGTCGTCGACGCCCCGCTTGCGGGCCATCTCGTTGGCGAAGTCGCACTGCTTGGCCGAGATGGTGACTCCGTCGGCGTGGCAGCCGTGGCGCAGGTTCGCCACGATGCTGCCGCCGCCCCGGCCGCAGCCGGCGTCGAAGACCCGGTCGGCGGGCGTGAGCGGGCCGAGGTGGGAGGCGAGCAGCTCCGCCTGGGCGTGCTCCAGCCGGTGCAGCTCGCTGGTGATGCGCTCCTTGCGCAGCTCGGGGTCGGGCTCCTCCAGCACCGACCGGTCGGCCTCACCGATGCCGTAGTGATGGTGGTACAGGTCGTCGATCCTGCCGAGTTCGAGGTTGACCGGATTCTCCTCGGCGTTCCAGTAGTCCGCGACCCGGGTCTGGTAGATGGACTGGGTCGGGACCGGAACGGTGGTGGTGCGGGCGGGGGCGGTGGTCAACGAAGACTCCTCTGGATAATGTGACGGCGTTGCGGTGCGGCCGGACTGCCGGTGATCGGGTGATTCACCAGTAGTCGGGCAGGTGGTAGCGGTTGGTGTTGGTGGCGTGCCACTCGTGGTTGCCGGAGACCCAGGCGGCCAGGCCCTCGGCGTAGCGTGCGATCACGGGTGAGGTGGCGGACAGGGCGGCCGACTCCTCCTCGAAGGCCTCCATGACCTGGTTGTGGATCTCGACGGACTTCAGGTAGGCCGCCTTCAGCCCGCGTCGGTCGTTGGCGGCGACCACCTGGGGCAGGTTGAGGTGGTCCGGATCGCTCGCCAGCTCCTTGGTGAAGGAGTACAGGTCGTTCACGATCGTCGTGGCGTTGCACGCGAGGGCCGTGATCCGCTGGATCTCCGGGCGGGCGTAGACCTGCTCGGGCAGCTCGTAGCCGTCCACCGCGTCCACCAGCGACAGACAGGGGCGGAAGTTGTTGAACTGCCGCATCACCAGGTACTCCCAGATCCGCGGCATGTACCGGGACTCCATCCAGGCGGCCTCGCCGAGATAGCCGAGGTGCAGCCGGGCGATGTCGTGGACGAACCGGTCGGTCTGGCTGGGGGTGGCGAAGGTGGCGTAGTCCGCGAGGGCGTGGTGGTACGAGCGCAGCGGGCCGTCGGCCTGGATGCCCTCGCGCCACTCGGCCTCCAGCTCCGGGATGCCGTGGTAGGGGTCGAGGGCCGACTGGGCGATGATCAGCGGGCCGCCGAGGCCGCTGCGCGATCCGCCCCGCCCCTCGTCCTCCTCGCAGTAGCAGGAGTCCACGATGTTCTCGGCGAGCAGCAGCTTGCCGGCCGCGGTGAGCCGGTCCAGATCGAGGCCGCCCGGGTGCTGCAGGACGACGGCCCGGCCGAACTGGAAGCCGGAGAAGTCCCCCGTCCAGGACTCGGGGAACAGGTCCAGCTCCCGGGCCCATTCCTCCAGTCGGCGGTCGATCTCGGCGGCCTTCTCCGGGTCGGCGGGCACGGCCGGTCGGCAGCGCAGGCCGGGGATCACGCCGGTGCGCCGCACCGGGCGCAGGGCCTGGGCGAGGTTCGGCGGTCCGGGCAGCGTGTAGGCGGTGGTGGGTGTGCTCATGGCGCGCTCCAGGCCGTCAGTCGGCGGTCCGGCCGAGCTGGACGTTCTCCAGGATCCCTGCCGCGTCCGGGACGAGGATGGCCATCGAGTAGTAGGCCGTGACCAGGTAGTTGATGACGGCCTGTTCGTTGATGCCCATGAAGCGGACGTTCAGGCCGGGCTGGAACTCGTCCGGGATACCGGTCTGGTAGAGGCCGATGACGCCCTGGTCGGCCTCGCCGGTGCGCAGCGCGAGGATGCTGGTCGTGTGGTCGTCGCGGATCGGGATCTTGCTGCACGGGTAGATCGGCACCCCGCGCCAGGCCGGCACCTCGTGCCCGTCGACGCTCGCGGTGCCGGGCACCAGACCGCGCCGGTTGCACTGCCGGAAGAACGCCGCGATCGCCCTCGGGTGGGCGAGGAACACCTTGGTCTTGCGCCGCATGGACAGCAGCTCGTCCATGTCGTCCGGGGTCGGCGGGCCGGTGAAGGTGCTGATCCGCTGGCCGTAGTCGACGTTGTGCAGGAGCCCGAACTCCCGGTTGTTGACCAGCTCCCATTCCTGGCGCTCGCGGATCTCCTCGACCGTCAGGCGCAGCTGCTGCTGTGTCTGGTCCATCGGGTCGTTGTAGAGATCGGCGATCCGGGTGTGCACCCGCAGCACGGTCTGGGTGAGCGACAACTCGTATTCGCGCGGGGCGAGTTCGTAGTCCACGAAGCCGCCGCGCAGGGTCGGCTCGCCGACATGGCCGGCCTGCACCGGCACCTCGGCCTCGCCCTTGCGGTTCATGGGCATGCGCTGCTGCTCGACGTACGCCTGCAGATGCGCGGCGAGGGCCGGCACTCGCCGGGTGACCTCCTGGATGGCGGTCCAGGGCAGTGAGAGCACCACGCCCGCGGTGTCGGCGCGCACCGAGGACAGCCACAGCGGGTCGGACTGGCCGACCGCCTCGTCGCCCATCTGGTCGCCGGCGGAGACGATCCCGGTGATCTCCTCGGCGCCGTACTTGCCGTTGGTGTAGCGGGTGAACCGGCCGTGCACGACCAGGTACGCCTCGGTCACCGGCTGGCCGGCCTCGAACAGCACCTGCCCGGCGCGCACCTCGCGCGGCTGGAAGCGGCCCGCGAGCTCCCGCAGCACCTCGCCGTCGGGATAGCCGCGCAGGACCGGCAGTTCGGTCAGGGTCTCCGGAACCACCCGGATGTCGTCGGCGCCGTTGTGCTCGAAGTGCACCCGGCCGCGCCCGGTGCGCAGCTGGAGACGGCGGTTCACCCGGTAGGTGCCGCCCTTCACGTCCACCCACGGCAGCGTCTTCAGCAGCCATCGGGAGGTGATGGCCTGCATCTGCGGTTCGGACTTGGTGGTCGTGGTGAGCTGGCGTGCCGCCCGGGTGCTCAGACTGCTGAGCTGCCCGTCCGGGTCGGGGGCGGGTTCTTCGACGACGGAACCGGTGGCGCTGTCCGGTGTGGACACTTTCCCTCCAGGCAGGGCGGAACGGGGGTGACGGGATGGGGCAGTGGTGTGCCAGTGGCGTTGCGCACGCCCAGCCAAACAGGCCGGATGATCACCGGGTAAGGCGTGAAAGGGGGCGGGTGTGCGCGCGGGTTGTGCAAACCCGCCGTTTGTGTCAAACATGCGGCGCGCTGCTGAATGCACGCTTCCGCTCGCCGCCGCAGCTGGGTTTCTTCTGCGTCGTTCACTCTCAAGGGCGACCTGAAGTGTCCAGACCACTACTTTCCGTGACCGGTCGGTGTCCCGCTTCGGTCCCGGTCGCTCGGCGCGCGGGCCGACGGCGGCATGGCTAGCGTGAGCAGCGGGGCGGCAAGCGCGAGTGTCCGGACATACCGCACCAGGAGGGTCGTCAGCATGGCCGTGCAACCCGAGGGAACGCCCTGTTGGGCCGACGCGATGTTCAGTGACGTCGAGGGAGCCAAGCGCTTCTACGGCGACGTCCTCGGCTGGACCTTCGGCGAGTCGTCGTCGGAGTACGGCAACTACACACAAGCCTATGTGGACGGCAAGGCGGTGGCCGCCGTCGTCCCGCCCATGCCGGGCCAGGAGGGGCAGTCGCAGTGGTGCCTGTACTTCGCCGCGCCGGACGCCGCCGCCACCGCGCAGAAGGTCCGGGACAACGACGGGGAGGTGCTGATGGAGCCCATGCAGGTCGGGGACTTCGGCACGATGTGCCTGGCCCGGGAGCCCAGCGGGGCCGTGTTCGGCGTCTGGCAGGCGGGCAGTCACGGGGGCTTCGAGGCGACCGGCACCCCGGGCGCGTACTGCTGGGCCGAGGTCTTCACGCGGGAACCGGAGAAGGCCGACACCTTCCTGTCCGCCGTCTTCCCGTACCGGATGAAACAGATGGAGGACCACGCCGTCGACTACCGGATGTTCGACGTGGGCGGCGACCCCGTCCTCGGGCGGATGAAGATGACCGACGACTTCCCGCCCGAGGTGCCGTCGTACATCAACGTCTACTTCACCGTGGACGACTGCGACCGGGCGGTCGAGCGTGCCGTCAAGCTCGGCGCCGTCCTCCGCTTCGGGCCGATGAGCAGCCCCTTCGGCCGGTTCGCGGCGCTGAGCGATCCGCAGGGCGCGGACTTCTCGGTGATCGACGTCACGACCACCGAAGGAGAGATGCCGTCGGTCAAGGACGTGTGAGGTCAGGGCGCCGGAGAGGCCGCCCGCGCGCCCATGGCATGATCGTGCGTATGCGTGAACGTGTGGTGGCCGCGTGCGACGGGGCTTCGAAGGGAAACCCCGGACCGGCCGGATGGGCATGGGTGGTCTCCGACGACGAGCGGACCCCCGCCCGCTGGGAGGCCGGCCCGCTCGGCCGGGCCACCAACAACGTCGCCGAACTCACCGCTCTGGAGCGGCTGCTCGCGGCGATCGCGCCGGACGTGCCGCTGGAGATCCGCATGGACTCCCAGTACGCCATGAAGGCCGTCACCACCTGGCTGCCCGGCTGGAAGCGCAACGGCTGGAAGACCGCCGCCGGCAAGCCGGTCGCCAACCAGGACCTGGTCGTGCGCATCGACGAGCTGCTCGACGGCCGGTCCGTGGAGTTCCGCTACGTCCCGGCCCACCAGGCGGACGGCGACCCGCTGAACGACTTCGCCGACCGCGCCGCCAGCCAGGCGGCCTCCGTGCAGGAGGAGGCCGGCAGCGCGCTCGGCTCCCCGGCGCCGCCGCCCTCGCCGGACACCCCGAAGGCCGCGGCCCCGCGCAGGAAGGCGCCCCGCCGCACCGGCGGCGGGGCGGCCGGCGGCACGTCCTCGCGCACGATCAAGGCGAAGTTCCCCGGCCGCTGCCTGTGCGGCCGCTCCTACGCGGCCGGCGAGTCCATCGCCAAGAACGCGCAGGGCTGGGGCCACCCGGAGTGCCGCACCGCCGAGGCCTGACCGGGCGTCGGCGGCCGGCCGTCAGCTGTCGAAGGTGTAGAACTTCGTGTGGTCCAGCAGTTCCGCCGGACGCACGTCGTTCCACGGCTTCATCGTCTCGTTCAGGTCGACGACGTCAGGCGTCCCGCCGGTCGGCACATAGCCCGCGCCCGGGTGCCGGCTCTGCCACTGCGCCCACAGCTTGTCGACATAGGCGTGGTGCAGCCAGAACACCGGGTCGTTGGGGGAGACGCCGGTGGCCATCTGTCCGCCGACCCAGACGTGGACCCGGTTGTGCAGGTTGACCCCGCGCCACCCCTCCAGGTTGTTCCGGAAGCCGTCCGAGGCGCTGTTGTACGGCGCCATGTCGTACGTCGATATGGACAGCACCGACTCCACCTCGGCGCGGGTCGGCAGCTCGCGCACGCCCGTGCCGAGCGAGCGGCGCAGGAACGTACGGCCGTCGACCCGCACGGTCAGCGGCCAGTTGCCGGCCGCCGCGGCGAACGGGCCGTCCATCACCCGGCCGTCCGAGCTGCGGCCGGTACCGCCGAGGAAGTCCGGTGCCCACAGCGAGGCGCGCGGGGTGCGGTCGGTGCTCCAGTCCCAGTACGGCAGGGCGACCGACGAGTCCACCGACTGGAGCGCCCGCTCGAAGTCGAGCAGGAATCTGCGGTGCCAGGGCAGGAAGGACGGGGAGCGATGGCCGGTCCGCTCGCCGGTGTCGGTGTCCGACATGATGAACTCGTTGTGCGTGCGGACGAATTCGTCGTAGCGCCCGCTGCGCTTGAGCGCGAGGACGGCGTCGACGAACCGCTTCTTCTCGTCGGCGGTCAGGGCGGCCTGGTTCTTGCGTACGGTCATGGTGCGCGATGCTCCGAAAGTCCTTGTGCGGGCGGTCAGTTGGCGGGGAAGGGCAGCAGCGGGGCGCCCTGGAGCTCGTCCACCGCGGCGCGGGCGGCGGCGCGCGGGGTGGCCACCGGGTCGTAGTGGCTGACGACGCTGATCCAGGTGCCGTCGGCGTTCCGCATCACGTGCAGCTCGACGCCGTCGATCAACACCTCGAATCCGCCGCCGTGTTCGGCGTGGTGGCCGCCTCCGCTCATCGGACGCCCCTGTATCCGGCGGCCCTTGTAGACCTCGTCGAAGGTGTCGGGGTGCGGCGGCATCGGCATGGGGTGCTCGTGGCCGGCGGCCGAGGCGGCGGGTGCGACGAGGGTCGCGGCGGTGGCCGTCGCGGCCAGGGCTGCCGCGGCGGTGAGCGCGCGGCGACGGCTGATGTCGGGCATGCGGGTCCTCCTGAAGGGTGCTTTTGGTGGTGACGACGCATGCCTATCGAGGGGGTGGGTACGGGGAGAAATCTCCCGGAACCGGTTGGCCGTGATCCGGACAATTGGCCACATGTCATACAGGGTTGAACGAAGTTGATCTTGTCGCGTCGGGAGGTGGATCTTCTCCGGAACGGCCAATTCCTTGCCGCGCCGACCGCCTTTTCGACGATCTTTCGCTGGTTCCGTCTGTCCGAGTGGTGCTGCTCACCACGCCAAACTGACGCGATCGAAAGGCTTGCCCGCACTGCTACCCTGCGGTCCCGTTCGACCACGTTCAGTGACAGACAGGGGTATGGCTGTGAAGGTCGTCTGCGCCGGAGGCGGGCCCGCGGGCCTGTGTCTCGCCATCCTGCTCAAGCGGCAGGACCCGTCCCACGACATCACCGTCCATGAGCGCAACCCCGAGGGGTCGACGTACGGCTGGGGTGTGACGTACTGGCGCGGCCTCCTCGACCGGCTCCAGGTCCACGACCCCGACGCCGCGCGGGCGGTCGAGGACGCCTCCGTCCGCTGGAGCGACGGAGTCGCCCACGTCCGGAACCTGACGACCCGTCATCATGGGGACGAGGGCTTCGGCATCGGCCGCCACCGGCTGCTCGACCTGCTCGCCGAGCGGGCCCGCGCGCTCGGCGTACGGCTGGAGTACGAGAGCGAACTCACCGAACCGCCCGCGGACGCCGACCTCGTCGTCGCGGCCGACGGGGTGCACAGCGCGCTGCGCACCCGGCACGCCGACGCCTTCGGCACCGAGATCGCCGCGGGCCGCAACCACTACATCTGGCTCGGCACCACCAAGGTCTTCGACGCCTTCACCTTCACCTTCGCCGAGACCCCGCACGGCTGGATCTGGGCCTACGGCTACGGCTACAGCGACGCGCACAGCACCTGCGTCGTCGAGTGCTCCCCACACACCTTCACCGGCCTCGGCCTGGACCGGATGGACGAGGCCGAGGGACTCTCGCTCCTCGAAAAGCTCTTCGAGGACGTGCTCGACGGCCACGGGCTCATCGGCCGCCCCGGCGCCGGCTGGCTGAACTTCCGCACCCTCACCAACCGCACCTGGCACCACGGCAACCTGGTGCTGCTCGGCGACGCCGCCCACACCACCCACTACTCCATCGGCGCCGGCACCACCCTCGCCCTGGAGGACGCCATGTGCCTCGCCGACGCCCTGCGCACGCACCCCGGCCTGCCCGAGGCGCTCGCCGCCTACGAGCGCCGGCGCCTGTCCGAGCTGCTGTCCGTCCAGAGCGCTGCCCGCTACAGCGCCCGCTGGTACGAGAACCTGCCCCGCTACATCCACCTGCCCCCGCACCGGATGTTCGCCCTGCTCGGCCAGCGCCACTCACCGCTGCTGCCGTACGTCCCACCGCAGCTCTACTACGGCCTCGACAAGGCGGCCGGGCAACTGGAGGTGCTGCGCCGGTTCAAGCGCTGGCTCGGCCCGCGCGCGGCCCGCGCGCTGCACGTCCGTGCGCGGGGCCGCTGAGACTCGGCACGTCGGTCCTCCGCGCCCCCACCGCATTCCCCCACCCGCCTCTCCCTGAATTCCCCCCCGCCCGCCTCTCCCTGAATTCCCCCACCCGCAAGGAGCCCCGCCCATGGCCATGCCCGACACCTTCGACCAGACCTCGACCGGCTACAGCGTGCGACGCGCCTACTGGCTCGCCCGTGCGTCCGACCTCGCGTACAAGGACGAAGCCACCATCGAGGAACAGGCCGCGAAGTGGGGCTTCGATCAGGTGCGGCACCATCGGACCCGGTTCACCCCGCCGTTTCCGTTGCAGGACACCCAGGCCTACACGATGGCCGGCGACCGGATGATCGTCATCGCCTTCCGCGGCACCGAACCCACCCAGATCAAGGACTGGCTCACCGACGCCTCGACCCCGCCCGTCACCGGCCCCGGCGGCAGCGGGCACGTCCATCACGGCTTCGCCGCGGCGCTGCGCTCGGTGTACCCGGACGTCGAGGCGACCCTCAAGGACCTGCGCACCGACGGACAGATCCTGTACTTCACCGGGCACAGCCTCGGCGGCGCCCTCGCCATGCTCACCGGCGCCCGGATGTACCTGGAGCACCCGAACCTCGCGGCGGACGGCATCTACACCTTCGGCCAGCCGCGCACCTGCGACGCGGTCCTCGCCGAGGCGTTCCACCAGGGACTCGGGGGCCGCACGTACCGCTTCGTGAACAACAACGACATCGTGCCCCAGCTGCCGCCCGAGCCCGTCTTCACCCATGTCCGGGCCCTGCGCTACATCGATTCCAAGGGCAAACTGCACGACAGCATGCCGATGTTCTCGGCACTCACCGACCGGATCGCGGGAGCGAGTGCGGACGTCTTCGCGCCCGCGTCCGACGGAATCCGCGACCACTTCATGCGCAACTACCTGAAGGCGCTGGAGCAGAACCTGGGCTGACCGGAGCGCGGCTCGGGCCGGGGCGAAAGGCGTCGGTGAAACATCATTCACTCGATACGGTGAATGGGTATTCACTCTTTCTCACCATGCCCTCGCACCGTCCCCGGGAGCGCCGATGGACCAGCCTGCCCCGATACCCCAGCCGTCCGGCACCCCGGCCGCGCCCCGCGCGCCGCGGGACCGGTGCACCATCCCGGTGCTCGCGTCGGGCGGCATCCTCATGGCGGTCATGCAGACCGTCGTCGTCCCCCTGCTGCCGGACCTTCCCCGGCTGACCGGCGCGTCCGCCGCGGCCGTCTCCTGGACGGTCACCGCGACCCTGCTCTCCGGCGCCGTCCTCACCCCGGTGCTCGGCCGGGCCGGCGACATGTACGGAAAGAAGCGGGTCCTCACGGCCGCGCTCGTGCTGATGACCCTCGGCTCGGTGATCTGCGCCCTGACCTCGGACATCGGCGTGCTCATCGCCGCCCGCGCGTTCCAGGGCGCCGCAGCCTGCGTCGTCCCGCTGTCCATCAGCATCCTGCGCGACGAACTCCCGCCGGAGCGACGGGGCGCGGCGGTGGCCCTCATGAGCTCCACGGTCGGCATCGGCGCCGCGCTCGGCCTGCCGCTCGCCGCGCTGGTCGTCCAGTACGCCGACTGGCACACGATGTTCTGGCTCACCGGCGCCCTCGGCGCGCTGGGCGTCGCGGCGACCTGGTGGGCGGTCAGGGAGTCGCCGATGCGCGAGCCCGGCCGGTTCGACGTGCTCGGCGCGCTGGGACTCGCCGCCGGGCTGGTGTGCCTGCTGCTGGGCGTCTCGCAGGGCGGCACCTGGGGATGGGGCAGTGCACAAATCCTCGGGCTGTTCCTCGCCGCCCTCGCGATCCTCGCCCTGTGGTGGTGGCAGCAACTGCGCACCGAACGGCCGCTGGTGGACCTGGGGCTGGTCAGCCGGCCGCGGGTGGGGCTGTCGCACGTGGCCGCCCTGCTGACCGGGTTCGCCTTCTACGCCAACTCCCTCGTCACCGCCCAGCTGGTGCAGACGCCGAAGACCACCGACTACGGCCTCGGCCTGTCAATCGTCGCCACCGGTCTGTGCCTGCTGCCCGGCGGAGTGACCATGCTGCTGTTCTCGCCTCTGTCGGCCCGGATCTCCGCCGCCCGTGGCCCGCGCATCACCCTCGCCCTGGGCGCCGCCGTCATCGCCTGCGGCTACGCCGTGCGCATCGCCGACAGCCGCGACCTGTGGATGATCATCGTGGGCGCCACGGTGGTGGCGACCGGCACCACCCTCGCCTACTCGGCGCTGCCGACCCTGATCCTGCGCGCGGTCCCAGCGGGGCAGACCGCCTCCGCCAACGGCGTCAACGTCCTCATGCGCACCATCGGGCAGGCCGTCTCCAGCGCCGCCGTCGCCGCCGTCCTCGTCCACCACAGCAGCCCCGTCGGCGGCGTCCCGGTCCCCACCCTGCACGGCTATCTGCTGGCGTTCGCCATGGCGGGCGCCGTCGCCCTCGCCGCCTGCGCGGCCGCCCTGACCATCCCGGACGACGGCGGCCCCGCCGACGGGACCGGCCGGGCCCGGCGCGCCACCTGCGGCGCGCGCGACGGGGTGCCGGCGGGAACATGAGTACCGTGAGCACCCCACCCGGGCCGGACACCCGCGCCCCCGGCCGCCGTGACGCCGAGGTCACCAAGGCCGCCATCGTCAAGGCCGCCCGCCACCTCCTGGCCCGGCAGGCCCACGCCGACATCACCCTGAAGGCGGTGGCCGAACGGGCCGGTGTCAGCCCGCCGTTGATCCTGAAGTACTTCGGCAACAAGGACGCCCTGTTCGCCCGCGTCATGTCCTTCGACACCGACGCGGACGCCCTGCTCGACGCGCCGCTGCCCGACCTCGGCCGGCACATGGCCCGGCACGTCCTGACCGGCCAGCGCGACCGCGGCGCCGACCCGCTGCTGCGCATCGCCTTCGCCCCGCTGCACGGCGACCGCGGCGAGATCCTGCGCGCCAACTTCCGCGGCCAGGTCACCGAACGCCTCGCCGCCCGGCTCACCGGTCCCGACCCCGGACTGCGCGCCGAACTGGCCGTCGCCGCGCTCGTCGGCCTCGGCGTGATGTACGGCATCGCCCGCGGACCGCACCTGCGCGCCACCGACGCCGACGCCGTCGCCGAGCGCTACGGGCCACTGGTCCAGGCCCAGTTGACCCCGCAGGGCTGAGCCGGCACGCCTCGTCCGGCCCGGTGAGCAGGGCCCCGGCGGCCCTGCGGATGGCGGCGACCAGCGGGCCGTCGCCCCCGGCGCGGGTCGCGAAGGCGTCAGGTCGCCGGGCGCGGGCGTCGCCGTGAGGCCCAGCCCGTGGCCCTCCAGGAAGGTGAGCAGGGTCTCCATGGTCACGCCCGCGCCGGCGCGGACCGCCGAACCGGACTCCAGGGCCAGACCGGTCAGATGGAGGGCGGTGTCGACCGGCAGGGTCCGGGTGCCGGTCGTCGTCCCCTCGGTGATCGTCAGTGGCGACCAGCCGTGCGAGCGGCCCCGTGCGCGGACCCGCCAGCCGGCGCGCCAGGCCCAGTCGACCACGGCGAGCACCTGCTCCGGCCCGGCCGGGGCGCAGGCCCACAGCCCGTCGGCGGTGATCTCGCCCGCCCGGTTGCGGTACGCCGAGCGGTACAGCCTCACCTCGGCCGGAAACCCGGGGAGTTCGGCCGCGGCCGCCGCCGGGTCGGCCGCGAGCGGCACCGGCGCGGCGGCCCACGCGGCGGCTCCGGCCGCTCCGCGCAGCAGGCCACGGCGGCTGACGGGCCATGAACTTCCGTATGGAGAAGGAGAGTTGCCAGGCACGTCCGTAGAGCGTTCGATCACGGGCTCACGGTAGGGTCGCGCTGTACGCCCACCGCGCTTTCGTCCACCGCTATCACCCGAGCGGGTGAAAAGCGCACAGTCCACGCCCAGGTGCGCCCAGGAAGCCTGCCGGAGCGGCCTGTTCCGCGCGGGCCGGTGCCGGATGACACACTGGCGCCATGGACGAACGCGAATTCGGCAGGTCGGGCCAGTGGGCCTCGGTGGTGGGTCTGGGCACCTGGCAGCTGGGCGCCGACTGGGGCCGTGTGGACGAGAAGGAGGCCCTGTCCGTCCTGGAGGCGGCGGCCGAGGCGGGAGTCACGTTCTTCGACACCGCCGACGTGTACGGCGACGGACGCAGCGAGGAGGCCATCGCCTCCTTCCTGCGCACCCGCCCCGATCTGCATGTGCTGGTCGCCACCAAGATGGGCCGCCGGGCCGAGCAGCTCCCCGGGAACTACGTCCTGGACAACTTCCGTGCCTGGAACGACCGTTCGCGCCGCAACCTCGGCGTCGACCGCATCGACCTGGTCCAGCTGCACTGTCCGCCGACCCCCGTCTACTCCTCCGACGCGGTCTACGACGCGCTGGACACGCTCGTCGCGGAGGAGCGGGTCGCGGCGTACGGGGTGAGTGTCGAGACCTGCGCCGAGGCGCTGACCGCGATCGCCCGGCCGAACGTGGCGAGCGTGCAGATCATCCTCAACCCGTTCCGCATGAAGCCCCTGTACGAGGTGCTGCCCGCCGCCCGCGAGGCCGGTGTCGGCATCATCGCGCGCGTGCCGCTCGCCTCCGGCCTGCTGTCCGGCAAGTACACCAAGGACACGGTGTTCGCGGCCGACGACCACCGCACCTACAACCGGCACGGCGAGGCCTTCGACCAGGGCGAGACCTTCTCCGGCGTCGACTACGCCACCGGTGTCGAGGCCGCCGCCGAGTTCGCCGCGCTCGCCCCCGAGGGATACGCCCCGGCCCAGCTGGCCCTGCGCTGGATCGTCGAGCAGGACGGCGTGACGACGGTCATCCCCGGCGCCCGCAGTCCGGAGCAGGCCCGGGCCAACGCGGCCGCCGCCAAGCTGCCGCCGCTGCCCGAGGACACCGTCACCGCGATCCGCGCGCTCTACGACCGCCGGATCAAGGACCAGGTCGAGCAGCGCTGGTAGCCGCCGCCCGGACGGCGGTCGTTTGAAGGAACGGCCGGACGGTTACACGGACCCCATGGCGGAGGAAGGCCGGCGCACGGGGCGCGACGAGACCGAGGACGAGCGGGCCGACCGGATGTGGGGTGAACTCATCCAGGAGGTCCGCGTCGCCCAGACGGGCGTGCAGATCCTCTTCGGCTTCCTGCTGACGGTCGTCTTCTACCCGAAGTACGCCACGCTGCCCCACAGCGAGCAGGTCATCTACATCGTGACCGTCGTGCTGGGTGCCGCCGCGACCGGAGCCCTCATCGGGCCGGTGTCGCTGCATCGCCTCGTCTCCGGCCGCAGGGTCAAGCCGCAGGCGGTGCGGATCGCCTCCCGGCTGACCTTCATCGGCCTGCTCCTGCTGGTCACGACGACGACGTCGGCGCTCCTGCTGATCCTGCGGGTGGCCACGCACGGCAGCGAGGTGACCTGGCTGGTCGCGGGCATCGTCGCCTGGTACCTGGTGTGCTGGTACGCCCTGCCCCTGTGGATCCGGTGCCGCCACACGATCCGCCCGGACACCGGGGCCGCGCCGCCGCGCCGAGAACCCGGCAGCGGCGGCGAGGACGGCCGTACAGGGCCTAGGGACGGACGTAGGGCCGGGTCATGATCTCCATGTTGTGGCCCGACGGGTCGGCGAAGTAGGCTCCGCGGCCGCCGAAGAGCCGGTTGATCCGGCCCGGCTCGCCGTGGTGCGGATCGGCGTAGTACGGGACGCCGAGTGCGTCCAGCCGGGCGATCATGCCGTCGAACCGCTCGTCGGGCACGAGGAACGCGTAGTGCTGCGGCTGGACCGGCTCGTCCCGCTGCTCGTAGTAGTCGAGCGTGACCCCGTTGCCGAGGTCGACGGGGAGGAACGGGCCGAAGGGGGCGCCGACCTCCAGGCCGAGGACGGCGGCGAGGAACTCGGCCGACAGCCGCCGGTCCCTGGCGAGCACGGCGGTGTGGTCGAGGCGGACGGCGGGCGTGGGCGTGTGCTGTGCGGTGGTCTGCATCGGTGGGTGTGTCTCCGGGTGTCGGGATTCGCTGGAAACGGCGCCGTACGGGCGCCGGGGCGGGAACACTCGGAGACGGCGGCGGGCCTCTCGCCCGCCTCGCGCTCACGCCGAGGCCGGGACCCTCACTCGTGCATGGCCCAAGGCCGACCCGGCAGTCACCCGGCCGACTCTAATGATCATCGTCGGCCGGGGCAACCGTTCAGTCCCGCGGCTGCTGTCCCCCGCGCGCTCCCCGCAGTGCCGTCAGACACGTGCCGATGGCCTGCTGGAGTTCCTCCAGACGCTGGACCGCTTCGTCCATGTCCTCCTCCTGGAAGTCCTGGGCGTCGTCGAAGGTCAGCTCCTCGAACGCATGGGTGGCCTTCTGGAGGCTGTTGTAGAACCTGGTCCGCTGCTCCTGGACGCGCAGTTCGGGGTCGGCCTCGACCGCGTCGGCGACCAGCGACTTCATCGTGTCGTAGGCCTCGGTGGCCCACTCGCCGGTGTCCTCGTCGTCCGTCAGCTCGTCGATGAGCGACAGATGCCGCTCGGCCTCCTCGCGCAGCTCGACGGGGGCGTCGACGGTCTGCCCGGCAGGGGTCTTGATCTGCCCGGACTCGGCGATCCGGCGGACGTAGCCGATCCGGTCGGCCGCCCGGCTCTCGGTCGCGACGGCCTTCTTCAGGTCGTCGGTGCGTACGACGTCACGCGCCAGCTCGGCCTGCAGCTCGGGATCGTCGCGGAGCCGGTCCAGCAGGGCGCTGCGGGCCGCGCGGGCGGTGGAGGGGTCGGCGAGGATCGCGGCGCGCAGCGCGGTCGGATTCTCGGCGACCTCCAGCGCCTTGGTGGGACGGATGCCCTCGGACTGCGCGGCCTCGGCGATGGCGGTGCCGCGCTCGGAGGTCGCGCTGTTTCGGGAGACGTAGTAGTTCAACCACGCGTCCGCGTCCGGCAGTTCGATGTCCTGGCCGGGTTCGAGGGTTTCGAAGTGCGGCACGAGTGCGTCGTCGGCGGCCCGGTCCCAGGCCCTGTAGTAGCGCATGACCCGCTCCGGGGAGCAGTCGGCCAGCTGCGCGAACTCCTTTGCCGACACCTTCGGCGTCTCACCGGCGGCCTGCCCGCCCGGCCGCACACTGCGCGCCACCATCAGCGCGAAGGCCCAGCCTCCGGTGCGCGCGTAGACGCCGAACTCACGGGCGTCGCGCGCCACGAGGTCGGACAGCGGCGCCGCGGCCGGGGCGGACGGCTCGGCCACGGCGCTGCTCTCGGACGTCTCCGACGTCCCGGACGGGTCGATGACCAGGGTCACGGATGTCTCTCCTGCAAGGATGACTCGACGGACCGCACCCGGGAGCGGGCGCGGACAGGAAAGCCTATCGGGACATATCGGCCGCGCGGAACGTGGCCAGGAACGTCTTCAGCGCCAGCCGGTTCACCGCGTCGTCCCAGGCCGAGGCGGGGGTGGTGAAGCGCAGCGAGAAGCTCCGGTCGCCGCCGATCAGGAAGCCGCGGCCGAAGGTGTGCACCCGGGCGTCCCCGGTCCCCGCCAGCCACTCCAGGTCGGCGGCTTTGTCGCCCTGGTAGGTGGTGGCCCGTAAGGCGCCGACGCGCTGGTAGCCCGGGAGTCGCACCAGGGACGGTTCGACGTCGTTGCGCCAGACGGCGACCGGGTCCGGGCCGACGTGCTCGCTGTAGGTGACGGCCAGGGTGGGGGTGGCGCCGCCCGCGCCGAACGTGATGCGGTACCGCTCCCCGGCGTGCTCGGTGAGCAGCCGCTTCCAGCCGTTCGGCAGCGCCACCGAGAAACCCTCCGGTGCGGTGTAGCGGTGATAGCCGGCGGGCAGCGCGGACGGAGCCGTTGCGGAGGAGGAGGGGGACGGGGAGGGCGAGGTGGACGCCGTCGGGGTGGCCGTGGGTGCGTCGGCAGGGGTGGGAGGGGCGGCCGAGGTGATGGGGCGTGCCGGTGCGTGCGCCGTGCCGGTGGCGGTGCCGGGCAGTTGGTGGGTCACGGCCAGGGCGGCGAGTGCGACGGCGACCACGGCCACCGCGCTGCCGGCGGCCAGCGCCCGCCGGCTCCGCTCCGGCCCGCCGAGCCGCAGCAGACTCGGGTACCCACCGCGCAGCCGGGGCTCGGGGCCCGTCGGCAGGCCGGTGTCGCCGTCCTCGTCCAGAGCCCGGGTCAGGGCCTCGCGGGTCACCGGCCGCGGCAGCCGTTCGCGCGAGTTCTTGCGCAGCAGCCCCTGCACGGCCTGGGTGAGCGGGCCCGCGCGCAGCGGGGTGCGCAGCGGCAGCCGGTCCACCGCCTTCAGCGTGGCCTCGGGCCGGCCCCGGTCCCGGAACGGCGGCCGGCCCTCCACCATCGTGTAGAGCAGCGCGCCCAGCGCCCACAGGTCCGCGGCCGGGCCGATCCGCTCGTCACGGGCCTGCTCCGGCGAGGCGTACGACGGTGCCGTGAGCCGTGGCACCAGGGTCGCCCCTGCCAGCCCGAACCCGGTGACGACGACCGGTCCGCCCTCCGGGACGAAGACCTGGCCGGGGCTCAGCTCGCCGTGCGTGATGCCCCCGTCGTGCGCGGCCTGGAGCACCTCCAGCACCTCCAGGCCGATCCGCGCCGACCGCGCCGGGCTGAACGAGCCCTCGTGGTCGAGGAGTTCGGTGAGCGGCGTGCCGTCGATCCACTCGGTGACCGTCCACAGCGCGCCGGCCTCGACCACGGCGTCCACGACCACCGCGACCCGGCCGGGGCACAGCAGCCGCATCGTCTCCGAGGTCCGCACGACCCGGGCCGTGACCCGGCGCAGGGTGTCCGCGTCGCAGTCCGCCGGCAGGGTGGTCCGGGCCACCAGCCGCGGCTGCTCGGCGGTCACGTCCTCGGCGTACCACCACAGGCGGTTCGTCTCACGGGAGAACACCTCCAGGAGCCGGTACCGGCCTGCGACCAACTCGTGTGCGGAGACGTGCGCCTCGACCATGGTCATCCCTCGCTGAAACCCCTGTCCCGTGTCTCCCAGGGGTACGCAGGGCGCGCGGGGGTGCGTTCAAAGAATTCCCGGATGCGCCCCCTTTTTTCCACGGATTCCGGGAGCGCCCCGCTCCGGGGCTTCCGGAACGCGCTCCGCCGCGCTCACGTCAGCCCGAACCGGTCGGCCCAGCCCATGAGTTCGCGGGGTGTGGTGTTGCCCCCGCACACCACGAGGCCGAGCCGGGCCTCGTCGCCGACCCGGGCCAGCACCTGCCGGGCCGCCGGCAGGAGACAGCCCGCGGCCGGCTCGGCCCACACCTTGGCGTGCTCGGCGAGGTCCAGACAGCCCTGCACGGCGTCCCGGTCCGGAACGACGAGCACCTCCTCGACCAGCGTGGCGACATGGTCGTACGTCAGCTGGGACACGGAGGGCGCGCTGAGCGTGGTGACCAGCGACGACAGCGGTACCGGCACCGGTTTGCCCGCCTTCAGCGCGCCGGACATCGCCTCGGCGCCCTCGGTCTCCACACCCCACACCCGCACCCCGGGGCGCAGGGCGGCGAGGGCCGCCGCGACGCCGGCGATCAGCCCGCCCCCGCCGATGCTGACGATCACGTCCGTCAGCCCGGCGGTGTCGCGCGCGTCCTGCGCCAGCTCCAGTCCGACCGTGCCCTGCCCCGCGATCACGACCGGGTCGTCGAACGGATGGACCAGGGTCAGCCCCTCGTCCCGCAGCCGCGTCACCAGCTCGAACGCGCTGTCCATGCCGTCGGTCAGCCGCACCGACGCCCCGGCGGCCTCGGCGAGCGCGAGGGACCGGGCGGGTGCGGTCCGTGGCATCACCACGGTCGCCTTCACGTCGAGGGCCGCCGCCATCACCGCGAGCGCGATGCCGTGGTTGCCGCCGCTGACCGCGACCACGCCCGCCGCCCGTTCGGCCCCGCTCAGCGACAGCAGCTTCGCGGTCGCGCCGCGCGCCTTGAACGAGCCGGTGCGCTGGAGCAGTTCGAGCTTGGCGGTGACCGGGACACCGAGCAGCTCGGTCAGCCCCGGGCTCGGCACGGTCGGCGTCCGTACGACGTGTCCGGCGATCCGCTCCGCCGCCGCTTCGATGTCCGAGATGCCGATCACGGTGCTCCACCCTTCCGACGCGGGGGTGGGAACCCGCGTCCCTCGCACCCTTTCCCGCGTGGACTGCCCAGGTCAACACCGTTTCGCGGCCGGCCCGCGGGGCCTCACAGCTCGCGGCCCGCCAGATGGTCCAGCAGCGTGCGCAGCTCCCCGGCGGCCTTGGGGGCGAGGGGCACGTCCGCGAGGATCGCCCGCGCGGCGCCCGTGTGTCTCCGGGCCTGCGCCAGCGCCGCCGTACGGCCGCCCGCCGCCTCGATCAGCGCGGCGGCCTCCTCGGCCCGCTCCGGGCGGCCGAGCAGCTCGGGCAGCCCGCGGGCCACGGGGGAGGCGAGCGCCGCCAGCACCGGGTACGTCATCTTGCGCTCGCGCAGGTCACCGCCCGCGGGCTTGCCGGTGACGGCCGGATCGCCCCAGATTCCCAGGACGTCGTCGACCAGTTGGAAGGCGACGCCGAGCTGCCGTCCGGCTTGTTCCAGCGCGCCGACCGAGGCCTCGGGTGCCCCGCCGAGCGCGGCGCCCAGCGCGACGGCGCAGCCCAGCAGCGCGCCCGTCTTGCCCTCAGCCATCGCCCGGTACTCCTCGGGGGTCACCCGCTCCGGGCCGGTCGGGGGCCGGGTCGCGAACAGCAGGTCGTCCGCCTGCCCGCGGACCAGATCGGCGAGGGCCGCCGACAGCAGCCGCACCGCGCCCGGACCCTGGGGAGCGCGTGCCAGGGTCTCCACGGCGAGGGCGAACAGGGCGTCCCCGGCCAGCACCGCCGGTCCCGTGCCGTACGCCTTCCACACTGCCGGGCGGCGGCGCCGGGTCCCGTCGCCGTCCATGATGTCGTCGTGCAGCAGCGAGAAGGCGTGGACCAGCTCGACCGCGACCGCCGCCGGGACACCGGCCCGGCCGTCGGCGCCGGCCGCCTCGGCGCCGAGCACCGCGAGCGCCTGCCGTACGCCCTTGCCGCCGGACGCGGCCGCGGGTGCCCCGCCGACCTCGCACCAGCCGAAGGAGTACGCGGCCATCTCGGCCACCCACGGATGCAGCCCGGCCACCGCCTCCTGGAGCGCGGGGAGGACCAACTCCCGGCAGCGGACGAGGACTTCGGGAGCGGAGGGCGGTGCCTGCACCGCCACGGGCCACGCGCTCACCGTACGGCCGCCGCGTCGAGGCGGAACTCCTGCTGCGCCCGGGCCACCATCTCCCGCGCGTGCTTGAGTCCGCTGCGCTCCAACGTCCGGGCCAGGTCGGCGAGTTCGGCCGCCGTCTCGGCGTGGTCCCGGCCGAGCCGGGCCAGCGACTTGGCCAGGCCCAGCCGGGCCAGCGCCTCGCCGCGGGGTTCGCTCATCGCGCGGAACTCCTCCAGCGCCAGCTCGTACAGGTCCCGGGCCTCGGTGTAACGACCGGCGCGGTACAGGACGTTGCCGCGCATCTTGTGGTTGTAGGCGAGCGCGGAGGACAGGTTCATCGCCCGGCACCCGGCCTCCGCGCGGGACAGCAGCTCCAGTGCCCGCTCGGTGTCCTGGTCGCGGACCGAGAGGATGTCGGCCAGGCCGCGCAGCGCCCACGCGTGCCCGCGCCGGTCCTCGGCCCGCTCGGCTATCTCCGCCGCCTCCTCGAACAGCGCGTACGCCCGGTCGTGGTCGCCGGTGTTGCGGTGCATCTGCGCGATGCCCTCCAGCGCCCACACCGTGTGCCGGGCCTCCCCGCGCTTGCGGGCCTCGGCCAGCAGTTGTTCGTGCAGCCGGCCCACCGCGTCGTAGTCGCCCTGGATGCGGCCGGTCTCCGCGAGGCCCGCCAGCGAGTAGCCACGGACCACGATGTCCCCGCCGCGCTCGCCGAGTTCGGCCGCGAGCCCGAGCAGCCGCCAGGCGAGCGGGAACGCCCCGCGCTGGCGCGCGAGGGTGCCGCCGCTCCACAGCGCCCAGGCCATCGCGCCGGTGTCGCCGGCCTCGCGTGCGGCGCGGTAGCTCGCCTTCCAGGTCCGGTCGGCGTCCTCGATCCGGCCGAGCCGTCGCTGTGCCTCGGCGACGGCCAGCCCGCAGCGGGCCGCCTCGGCGGGCTGCCCGGACCGCTCGGCCGCGCGCAGCCGCTCGGTGCCCTCGGCCAGCACGTCGACCAGCGAGGAGTTCACGGAAAGGGAGGTCAGGGCGCCCTGGTACTCCGGGGCGAAAGCCTTGCCGTACATACGCACCTTTCTACACACGGCGTGTATACACTCCGTGTATAACCCCCGGGTATACATCCCGTGCATAGGGGTTGGGAAGAGAGCCCCGGCCCGGAGGCCGGGGCGCCATCGGTCTGTTGTCGATCAAGACGCGGGTACGGCGGCGGGGGTTGCCCGTGCGACGCGGATCACGTTGTGAAGGTTCAGTGTTGCTGTGTCTTCTGCGGGGTCGCCTCGCTCGGCCGCACCACGACGAAGCCCTCGCCCCGGAGCATCAGCTGCACGGCTTCGCCCGAACCGCCGCGGAGCATCGAGCCGATGGACTGGGAGCGGTGCAGCGAGGTCTCCAGGTGGGCGGTCCAGCCGACCACCGCGTCCGTGTCGACGAACACCGGGGACTGCGCGGAAACCGGGATGACCAGCGGATTGCCCTCGCAGACAAGCCCGAGCCGGCCCTGCCCGGCGAACACGCTGTTGAACAGCCCGCCGCCGGCGATGCCGGACCCCTTCACCGTCTTGATCTCGTACGACAGCGAGGGGTCGAAGCACAGCACGTTGCGCCCGTTGACGGTGAACCGGTCGCCCGGCTCGATCTCGACGATGAAGCAGTTCTGCGCCTCGTGCGCGAACCAGGCCTCGCCCTGCCCGCGCACCGCCATGAGCGGCAGCCCCTCACCGGTGACCGCGCGCTTCAGCATGCCGCCCACGCCCTGGCCCTTGCGCTCGAACCTCAGGTCGCCCCGGTAGGCGACCATCGCGCCCTGGCGGGCGTACATCTCGCCGTTCACCGTGTACCGGACGCACTTGGCGTTCTCGACGGACATGCCCGGCTGCGCGGCGGGCTGCACCACGCGCTCACTGGAAAAGAGGTCACCCTTCATGCCGGGCATCGTGTCCCGGAAGCCATCATTCCGCCAAGATGACGGAAAGTGCCCGGTCAGCCACCGAACAACTGGGCCCAGTAGGTACCCGCCCGCCCGCCGCCCGCGAATCCGATGCCCAGGTGAGCGAAGTCCCGCTTGAGGATGTTGGCGCGATGCCCGGGGCTGTTCATCCACCCCTCCACGACCTCGGCGGGCGAGCGCTGGCCGCAGGCGATGTTCTCGCCGATCGTGCGCAGCCGGGAGCCCGCGGCGGCGGCCCGGTCCCAGGGGCGGGTGCCGTCGGGACAGACGTGGTCGTAGAAGTCGCGGGCGATCATGTCCGCGCAGTGCGCCTGCGCGGCCGCCGTGAGCAGCGGATCGACGGCCAGCGGCGGCAACCCGGCCCGGCCCCGCTCGGCATTGGTGAGCGCGAGCACCTCGGCCGCCGTACGGGACAGCGCGTCCGGCGTCAGCGGAGCGGCCCAGAGCGCCGTCCAGTACCGGTCGCCGGCATCGGTGTGGGCGAGGGCGGCATGCCGGAACCGGGGATCGAGGAGCGTCCGCCGAGCCTGCTCGGACCCCAGGCAGTACTCCACGAACTCCGTCGGTGAACGCGGCCCGGAGACCAGGTGCTCGCCGACGCCGATGTACGCGTACCCGGCGCCGGTGATCCGCTGGTGCACGGACACCCCGTCCCGCCCCTCGGCCCCGAGCCGCCCGGCCTCCGCCATGGCCCGGGCGTGCGAGCGCGCGGCGGTGAGGAGCCGTGGATCGAGGGCCACGTGGGGCGAACCGGCCTGTGCGCGGGCCGAGTTGACCAACTGGAGGAAGCGGTCGTCGGCGGGGGAGACGGAGACCGCGGCGGGGCGGGGACCGGGCGAGCGCGGCGCGGGTACGGCCGCCTCGGTGCCGGTGCCGGTGCCGCCGTGCCCGCCGTCATCGGTGACGTCCACCCCGAAGTCCCGGGCGAGCCCGGCCAGCCCGTCCGTGTACCCCTGCCCGATCGCCCGCAGCTTCCAGCCGGTGCCGGCCCGCGGATACAACTCGGCGAGCAGTAGTACGGTCTCCGGTCCGGGGCGGGGCGGCGCGAACCGGGCCACCGTCCGCCCGGTGCCGTCGCTGACGTCGAGCCGTGGAGCGGGCAGGCGGCCGAGCGCCGTACCGGGTTCGGCCGCGCTGACGACGACGGTGACCCGGCACGCACCGCCGCGCAGCCGCCCCGGCTCGACGGTCAGGGTGTCACCGAGCAGCCGAACCCCAGGCGCCTGCGGCTGGTTGTAGAACACGAGGTCCGCGTCGGACCCGACCTTCCCGTCGGCACCGGTGACCAGCGCGGACACATCGAACGCACCGGCCACCCGAAGCCGGACCGGACCGTCGGGCAGGACCAGATTCCCGCCGGGAACCAACTCGGACGTCATGCCCGGGAGAACGCCGCGCGCCCACGAGGAGGTTCCCGCATCCCGGACGGGCCCCCAGCTCCTTCCCGCTTCTTACTCCTGCCTCCTACTTCTTCCTGCTCCTCTCGGTCGTCTTCGCGGTCTTCCCGCAGAACGCCGCATCCAGCACCGCCCCCATCGCCTCCTGCACCTTCCCGTTGTTCGACGTGTTGGCGACGGCCGCGAGACTGCGCGAGCCGTCCTTCGTGGCGAAGGCGTAGGTGTAGTACCCCTGCACGATCCCGGTGTGTCCGTACACGGACACGCCGCACGGCAGTGAGCGCCTGCGCAGCCCCAGCCCGTACGCCGTCGTGCTGTCGACCCGGCTGAACCTCTCCATCTCGCCGAGCCGTGCGGGGGACAGCAACGCGCCGCGCAGCAGGGCGGAGTAGAACGTGTCGAGGTCCCGCGTGGTGGAGATGATCGCGCCCGCGCTCTGCGCCCACGACACCGTCTGTTCGGTGGCGTCGACCAGCGGGGCGCCGGCCCGGCCGGGGGTGAGGTAGCCGCGGGCGTAGCGGCCCGGGATCGTGGTCCTCGGGTGGACGTAGAACGTGTCGCGCAGCTTGAGCGGCTTGAAGATGCGGTCCTCGTACGCCGTCCGCACGGAGTGCCCCGTGATCTTCTCGATGAGCATCCCGGCGACGACGAAGTTGGTGTTGGAGTACGCGTACGCGGCGCCGGGCGCGTTGGTGCGGGGCTTCTTCAGGGAGAGGGCGACCAGCTGGCGGTAGGTGAAGACCTTGTTCCGCACCGCCTCGAAGCCGGACTCGCTGTCCGCGAACATGTCGTTGGTGTAGTCGTACAGGCCGCTGCGGTGGCTCAGCAGATGGCGGACGGTGATCCGGTCGTCCGGCAGCAGCTTCGGCAGATAGCGGTTGACCGGCGCGTCGAGCGACAGCCGGTGTTCGTCGACGAGCTGGAGCAGGACCACGGCCGAGAAGGTCTTGGTGACGCTGCCGATGCGGAACCGGTCGTCGGCGCTCAGGGTCCGCCGGGTGCTCCGGTCGGCGAGGCCGCGCGTCAGGCCGTACGCCTTGCCGTGGTCGTCGATCCGCGCCATGGCGCCCGGCGCGCCCGCGTCCACCGCCGACCGCAGCGCCGCGGCCACGCCCGCGGTGTCGGGCGCCGGGAGCGCCGCCGCTCGCGCCGGGGTGTCCGGCTCCGCCGTCGCGGCCCGCGCCGGAACCGCGAGGAGCGAGAGCGCGACCACACCGAGGACCGCGCCCCGCCCCACCGTTGCTGAGACCATCCGGCACCCACTTCCCTCCGTACGACATGTGATGCGACATCGATCACATTCCGGCCCTGGAACCTAGGGGATTGGGGAGCCGTCTCCACAGCCGACACACAGTTGGTCATCTTGTGATCACTCTGTGGCGCATGTTCGTAAAGGATTGTCATGGAATATAGAGAAATCGATCATTCCGTCTTTACGTGCACATGACTGATCCGTAAGGGTTACCCCTCGGGGCCGGTCCGGCCCCCGTGGCGCCGAACCGTGCCACGCCGCAAGGCGGTTGGCGATCCCGGCCGCCTTCGAACGAAGGAACCCTGATCAGTGCGTAGACCGCACATACGCAGCGTCGCCGTCGCCATCGCGGTGACGACCGCTGCCACGGGCCTGGCCGGTACGGCTTTCGCGGGCCCCGACACGGGGGTGGAGCGGTCCGCCGCGTCCGCCGGCACGAACACCTCGGCGGCGGTGGTGAAGGCGGCGCAGACCGCGGCCTTCGCCCACGCCATTGCGACCGGCGTCGCGCAGGGCGACGAACTGCACGCCCAGGACGTGATGATCGACCCCGAGGGCGCGCGGCACGTCCGCTTCGAGCGCACCCACAACGGCATGCCGGTGCTCGGCGGCGACCTCGTCGTCCACCTCGACGCCAAGCTGGCCTACACGGGCGTGACCCGCGCGGCCGCCCACGCCGTCACGCCGGCGACCACCCGGGCCGAGCTGACCGCGGAGCAGGCCGCCGCCAAGGCCGCCCAGGCCGCCCACGGCGACGCGGGCAGCGCCCAGCTCGTGGTCGACGCCCGCGCCGGCGCCTCCGCCCTCGCCTACCAGGTGACGGTGACCGACCAGCAGGGCACCAACACGGTCGTCGTCGACGCCGTCACCGGCAAGGTGCGCAGCAACACCCCCGACAGCGACGAGTTCCTGTCCCCGAAGCTGCTCGCCGACCTGCGCAAGCAAGGCCAGACGCTGGACCCGGCCACCGGCACCGCCGCCGCGTCCGACTCCGCCCTGGCCGCCTCCGGCGTCGCCCCCTACCCCACGGCGGGCAAGGGCACCGGCAAGACCCTCTTCGTGGGCAGCGTCGGCCTGACCACCACGGCCACCTCCAAGGGTCACTACCTGCTCAAGGATCCGACCCGGTACGGCACCGAGACGCGCGACGCCAAGGGCTCGACCACCGAGAAGTTCAGCGCGGGCGCGCCGTTCACCAGCACCACCGACGTGTGGGGCAACGGTACGACGAGCAACCGGGCCAGCGCCGCCGCGGACGCCCAGTACGGCATCACGAAGACGCTGGACTTCTACCGGTCCACCTTCGGCCGCAAGGGCATAGCCGACAACAGCAAGGCCGCCCAGGGCATGGTCCACTGGGGCAGCAAGGTCGCCAACGCCTTCTGGGACCCGACCTGCAACTGCATGCTGTACGGCGACGGCGACGGCAAGACCTTCAAGAAGCCGCTCGTCGTCCTCGACGTCACCGGCCACGAGCTGACCCACGGCGTCGTCGACGCGACCGCCAAGCTGGAGCCGACCTACGTCGACTCCGACGGCAACCAGTACGGCGAGCCCGGCGCGCTGAACGAGTCCCTCGCGGACATCTTCGGCTCGAACGTCGAGTTCTACGCCAACAACAAGAACGACACGCCGGACTACCTCATCGGCGAGAAGCTGGGCCTCGCGCAGAAGTTCCTGCGCCGCCTGGACCACCCCTCGCTCGACAAGCTCGAGGGCACGATCGACTCCTGGTCGCCGGACACCTACTACACCGAGGTGCACGCCGGCTCCGGTGTCTCCTCGCACGCCTACTACCTCCTCGCCGAGGGCAGCGGCAAGAAGACGATCAACGGTGTCGCCTACGACTCGCCGACCTCCAACCACTCCACGGTCAAGGGCATCGGCCGCGCCAAGGCCACCGCCATCTTCTACCGTGCGCTGACCCGCTACATGGTCTCCACGACCGACTTCCACAGCGCGCGCGTCGCGACGCTGAAGGCGGCCAAGGACCTGTACGGCGCGAACAGCACCGAGTACAAGACGGTGGACAAGGCGTGGGCCGCGGTCAACGTCACCGCCGCCAACACCCCGGCCGCCCGTCACTGACGCGGCCGAAGTGCCTACGGATGCCCCGCCTCGTGCGGGGCATCCGCAGGTCCGGGCCGCGCGGCTGCCGGCAGTCGCCCGCGACTGCCCCAACTGCCTCCGTAACAGCCCCTGTTTCTTTTATTGACAGCGGAAAATAACGGCCCTAGGTTCCCGGCCATGCGCTCGACCCCGCACGCCGAGACGTTCCCCGCCCACACGCCGGCCGCCGCACAGGTCTTCACGGCGGTGCTGTCCCACGGCCCGCTGACCCGGCTGGAGGCGGGCCGCCGGGCCGGGCTGTCCGCGGCCGCCGTCACCAAGGCCGTACGCCCCCTGCTGGCCGCCGGATACCTCGCCGAAGACGCCGACGGCGAGGCCCGGCCCACCCCCGGCCGCCCCGCGACCCTGGTCCGGGTCAACGGCGAACGGGCCCTGTTCCTCGGGGTGAAGGTCACCGGCGGCGAGCTGATCGCGGTCCTCACGGACCTGTGCTGCCGCATCCGCGTCGCCCGCCGCCGCCCCCTGCCCGACCGGGCGCCCGGATCCGTGCTGACCTCGATCGCGGACCTCGTCCAGGAACTCCTCGCGCACGCGGCCGAGTCGGACGCGCCGGTGGCCGGGCTCGGCATCGCCGTCTCCGGCGACGTCGACCGGGCCGAGGGCGTCGTACGCTACTCGCCGTTCCTGGACTGGCGGGACGTGCCGCTCGCTGAACTCGCCGCGACCACCACCGGACTGCCGGTCACCGTCGACCACGACGTGCGCGCGCTCACCGTCGCCGAGCAGTGGTTCGGCGCCGGCGCCGGGCTCGCGGACTTCGCCCTCGTGACCGTCGGCGCCGGCATCGGCTGCGGGCTCGTCGTGCACGGGCGGGTGGTCGCCGGCGCCCATGGCGTGGCCGGGGAGATCGGCCACGTCGTCGTGGACCCGGCCGGACCCGAGTGCCACTGCGGAAACCGCGGCTGTGTCGAGGCGATCGCGGGCGAGTCCGCGATCGTCGCCCGCATGCGTGAGGTGACGGACCGTCATATCGCTGGCAGCGCACAGGCGGTCGCGCTCGCGCACGAAGGCGTGCCCGGTGCCAGGGAGGTGTACGAGCGCGCCGGGGACGCCATCGGCCGGGGCATCGCCACCGTGGCCAACCTGCTCGGCCCCGAGCGCGTGATCATCTCCGGCGAGGGGCTCGCCGCCTACGACCTCTTCGCGGACCAGATCCGCCGGGCGTTCACCACGGCCGCCTTCGGCTCCGCCGCCCGGTGCGACGTCCTGACCCGCCCGCTGCCCTTCGAGGAGTGGGCGCGCGGCGCCGCGGCCGCCGCGATCCAGTCCTTCATCACGCAGACCCCCGGCACCGGAAGGGGCTGAACCGCCCCGACCCGAACCCACCCTGGAGGTACGGCCCATGCGGTCACC
The DNA here is from genome assembly GCF_055558375.1 of Streptomyces sp. NPDC025793. Lineage (NCBI taxonomy): Bacteria > Bacillati > Actinomycetota > Actinomycetes > Kitasatosporales > Streptomycetaceae > Streptomyces > Streptomyces sp. NPDC025793. The sequence continues at coordinate 233,724 of NZ_JBVHMR010000013.1, forward strand.
CTCGTACTCCGTCCTGCCCGCCCGCGGGCTCAGAGCCGCCGTCGTCCTGGCCCTCACCGCGGGCCTCGCGACCGCCGTCCCGGCCACCGCGCACGCGGCGCCCGAGCCGGTCACGGCGGCCAAGCCCTATATGGGCTGGTCCAGTTGGAGCATGCAGTCCTCCAAGTACCCCGGCCTCAACCCGTACGGCGACTACAGCTACCTCACCGAGGCCAACGTCCTGAAGCAGGCCGGCGCCCTGGCCGGCAAGCTGAAGCCGTACGGCTACGAGTACGTCGACATCGACTCAGGCTGGTGGCGGGACGACAGCTGGAAGCCCGAGTACGACGGCTACGCACGCCAGCGGGCCGACCCGGTCCGCTTCCCGCACGGCATGAAGACCGTCGCCGACCGCATCCACGCGCTCGGCCTGAAAGCCGGGATCTATCTGCCCGTCGGCCTGGAGAAGGAGGCCTACGGCGACGGCAAGGTGCCCGTCTGGCACGCCGACGGCTGCACCACCGCCGACGTCGTCTACGACGACCTGCGCACGACCAACGGCTGGGACAGCGCCTACAAACTCGACCTGGCCAAGCCCTGCGCCCAGAAGTACATAGACTCACAAGCCCAGTTGCTGACCTCCTGGGGCTACGACTTCCTCAAGCTCGACGGCGTCGGCCCCGGCTCCTTCAAGAGCGGGGACAACTACGACAACGTCGCCGACGTGGCCGCCTGGCAGCAGGCCTTGGCCGCCACCGGCCGCCCCGTCCATCTGGAGCTCTCCTGGTCCCTGGACATCGGCCACGCCGCCGACTGGAAGAAGTACTCCAACGGCTGGCGCATCGACACCGATGTCGAGTGCTACTGCAACACCCTCGTCACCTGGGAGAACTCCGTCGACGACCGCTTCGACGACGCCCCCGGCTGGACGCGGCACGCGGGCCCCGGCGGCTGGAACGACCTCGACTCCCTCGACGTCGGCAACGGCGCCATGGACGGCCTGACCAAGGCCGAGCGGCAGAGCTACGCCACGCTGTGGGCCATCGCCAAGTCCCCCCTCTACACCGGCGACGACCTCACCAAGCTGGACGACTACGGCGTCAAGCTCCTCACCAACCGCGAGGTCATCGCCGTCGACCAGGGCGACACCCCGCCCGCCCGGCCGGTCACGCCCTCCGACCCGCAGCAGGTCTGGTCCGCGAAGAACCCCGACGGCACCTACACCGTCGCCCTGTTCAACCTCGCCGACCGCCCCGCCGCCGTCACCGCCGACTTCTCGGCCCTCGGCTTCACCGGCAGGGCGGCCGTACGGGACCTGTGGAACCACGAGAACCTGGGCTCGTACAAGAACAGGATCACCGAGGCGCTGCCCGCCCATGGCTCCCGCCTGTTCACCGTCACCGCGCACGGCGGCGCGGTGAGGACCACCGGGCGCGAGGCCGAGTCCGCCGCCAACACCCTGACCGGCAACGCCTCCGTCGCCGACTGCTCCGCCTGCTCCGGCGGCAAGAAGGTCGGCAACCTCTACCTCGGCGGCGCCCTCCGCTTCAACGACATCGTCGTGGACCGACCCGGCACGTATCTCGTCAAGGTCGCGTACGTCAGCGGGGACGCCCGGTCGGTCAACATCTCGGCCAACTCCGGTGCCGCGGTGTCCCATCGCTTCCCCTCGACCGGCGACTGGAGCACCGTCGAGACCGTGAGCGTCCCCCTCACCCTCAAAGCAGGCGCCAACACCGTGACGTTCGACAGCGGTTCGGACTACGCACCGGACATCGACCGCATCGACGTCCCCGTATCCCCGCGCCAGTGAGATCGGAGCCCGCCATGGACACCCCACCCAGCAGACGCGGCTTCCTCGCCCTCGCAGCCGCCACCGGAGCGCTCGTCACGCTGCCCGCCTTCACCGCCACCGCCGCGCCGCAGCGCCCTGCCGAGGGGCCTGTGCCGGATCCCCGGCACCAGCTCTGGTGGCAGGCGCCGGCCGACGAGACGTCGCTGATCACCCAGGGCCTGCCCGTCGGCAACGGCCGGCTCGGCGCACTCGCGACCAACGACCCCGGCCGGGAACTGCTGCTCGTCACCGACGCCACGATGTGGACCGGCGGCCGCAACGACACCCTCGACTCCGACGGCCAGTTCCCCTACGGCCGCGACGACTTCGGCTCCCTCACGCTCCTCGCCCGGCTCACCGTCGACCTGCCGGACCACGACCTGTCCGCCGTCTCCGGCTACCGCCGCACCCTCGACCTCGCCCAGGGCGTGGTGACGACGTCGTACGTCCGCGCCGGAGTCACCTACCGGCGGCAGCTGTTCGCCAGCCGCCCCGACGACGTCCTCGTCCTGCACTTCACCCAGAGCGGCGGCGGACAGTACACCGGCACCCTCACCCTCGACGGCACCCACGGAGAGACCGGGGGAGCGGCCGACTCCTTCGCCGGGGCGTTCCCCAACGGGCTGAAGTACGGCGCCGCCGTCGCCGCCCGCGGCAGCGGCGGCAGCGTCCGCGTCGACGGCTCCCGCATCGCCTTCTCCGGCTGCCGGGAGCTGACCGTGGTCCTCAGCGGCGGCACGAACTACGCGCCCGACCCCGCTTCCCACTACCGCGCCCCGTCCCTCGACCCCCTGACGCTGGCCCGCACCAAGGTGCGCGCCGCCGCCCGTCACTCCGCCGGCACCCTGCTGCGCACGCACACCGCCGACCACCGTGCCCTCTTCGACCGGTTCGGCCTCTTGCTCGGCACCTCGACCGCCGAGCAGCGCGCACTCGACACCTGGGAGCGGATCCGGGCCCGCGCCCGGGACGGCGAACCGGATCCCGAACTGGAGGCGGCCTACGTCCAGTTCGGCCGGTATCTGATGATCTCCGGCTCCCGGGGCAGCCTGCCGCTCGGCCTCCAGGGACTCTGGCTCGACGGCAACGACCCCGACTGGATGGGCGACTACCACACCGACATCAACCTCCAGATGAACTACTGGATGGCCGACCGGGCGGGCCTCGCCCCGTGCTTCGACGCCCTCACCGACTACTGTCTCGCCCAGCTCCCGTCCTGGACCGACCTCACCCGGCGCCTGTTCGACGATCCGCGCAACCGCTACCGCAACTCCAGCGGAAGAAGCGCCGGCTGGACTCTGGCCATCTCCACCAACCCCCATGGCGGGGGCGGCTGGTGGTGGCACCCGGCCGGGAACGCCTGGCTGGCCAACACCCTGTTCGAGCACTACGAGTTCACCGGCTCCCGCACCCATCTGGCGAAGATCTACCCGCTGTTGAAGGGCGCCTGCGAGTTCTGGGAGGCCCGGCTGCTCCCCACCACCCTGCCCGGCACCGGCCGGGAGGTCCTGATCGCCGACAGCGACTGGTCCCCGGAACAGGGACCGCTCGACGCCAAGGGCATCACCTACGCACAGGAACTGGTGTGGGCGCTGTTCGGCAACTACCGGCAAGCCGCCGCCCGGTTGGGACGCGACGCCGACTACGCGGCCACCATAGGCGGCCTGCGCGAGCGGCTGTACCTGCCGGTGGTGAGCCCGAAGACCGGGTGGCTGGAGGAGTGGATGTCCCCGGACAACCTCGGCGAGACCACGCACCGGCATCTGTCCCCGCTGATCGGCCTCTTCCCCGGCGACCGCATCCGGCCCGACGGCTCCACCCCCGCCGAGATCGTCGCCGGTGCCACCGCCCTGCTCACCGCGCGCGGCATGAACAGCTTCGGCTGGGCCAACGCCTGGCGGGCCCTGTGCTGGGCCCGGCTGAAGAACGCCGCGAACGCCTACCAACTCGTCGTCACCAACCTGCGCCCCTCCGAGAACGGCGGCAACGGCACCGCCCCCAACCTCTTCGACGTCTACGAGGTCTCCCAGGGCCGGGGCATCTTCCAGATCGACGCCAACTTCGGCACCGCGGCCGCCGTCGCCGAGATGCTGCTGTACTCCCGCCCGGGACACCTCGAACTGCTCCCCGCCCTGCCGGACGCCTGGGCGGCGGCCGGGTCGGTGACCGGGGCGGGGGCCCGCGGCGGGTTCGTCGTCGACCTCGCCTGGCGGGAGGGCAGACCCACCGAGGTGCGCATCCGCAGCGTCGGCGGGACGATGACCTCCGTGGGGTACGCAGGCACGTCCCGGACCGTCCGCGTACGGCCCGGCGAGTCCGTCACGCTCCGGGACCTCGCGCGATGAGCGGCAGGATCGGACGCGGCTGCCGCGTCGTCGCCGCCCTGCTCACGGCCGCCGTCTGCCAGTCCCTGCCCGCCCAGGCCGCCGCCCCGCTGCCCGCGTCCGTCACCCGCGCCACCGGAGTCGTCACCTGGGCCGCCAGCGCCGACCGCATGAGCGAGGGCGCGGCGGACGAGGGCTACCGGATGATCGTGCACACCAGCGTCGGCGGAAGCGGTCTGCGCGTCCGTGTGACCAACGCCTTCGGCGACCGCCCGCTGACCCTGGACAGCGTCTGGGCCGGTCGGCGCGACCACGGCGCCGCCCTGCGCCGCGGCAGCAACCGGCGGCTGACCTTCGGCGGCGCCCGCACGGTCACCGTGGCGCCCGGCGCCGTCGCCTGGAGCGATCCGCTGCCCGGCACGCTGCCGCCCGGCACGGACCTGGCCGTCAGCCTGCACACCCCGGACGCGGCCGGCCCCGCGACCGGCCACGGGATGGCGATGCAGACGTCGTACACAGGGCCGGGCAACCACACCGCCGAGGAGAGCGGCGCCAACTGGACACGGGTGACCGGCTCCTGGTGGTATCTCGACGCCGTGTCCGTACGGCCGTCCCGCGCCGCCGTACGGGCCGTCGCCGCGCTCGGCGACTCCATCACCGACGGCTGGCACTCCACCACCGACCGGAACCGCCGCTGGCCCGACTACCTCGCCCGGCGCCTGAACACCGCCCGCACCGACCTCAAGGGTGTCGCGAACGAGGGGATCTCCGGCAACCAGGTCCTCGCGGACGGAGCCGGCCAGAGCGCCCTGCACCGGCTGGACCGGGACGTGCTGTCCCTGCCGGGCGTGCGCACCGTGTTCCTCTTCGAGGGCGTGAACGACCTCAAGGCGCACACCGGTGTCACCGCGGCCCGGCTCATCGCCGGCTACCGGGAGATCGCCCGGCGGGCGCACGCGGCCGGGAAGTGCGTCGTCGCCGCCACCGTAGGCCCGTTCAAGGGCTGGCCCGAATGGGACGCGGCCGCCGAGACCGTGCGCCAGGAGGTCAACCGGTACCTGCGCACCACCCGTGACGTCGACGCCCTCAGCGACTTCGACCGGGTGCTGCGCAGCCCCTACGACCCGGAACGGATCCTGCCGTTCTTCGACGGCGGCGACCATCTCCACCCCAACGACAAGGGGATGCAGGCCATGGCCGACGCCGTCGACCTGGGCCGCCTGAACTGCGCCCGCTGAACCCGCCGGGCCCGCCGGCCGTTCAGCGCAGTGTCTCGGCCCAGTTCGCCGGTACCCGTCCCGCCGGGCCGGGTACCGGCTGGTCGGCGGGGTGGCTGGCCGGCGGGGCGAGTTCGGGGCCCGAGACGTACAACTCGTCCTTGGCGTAGTCCCAGAACCACTCCTCGCCCGGCTCGAAGCTCCGGATCACCGGGTGTCCCGTGGCGTGGTAGTGGGCGGTGGCGTGTTTCTCGGGGGAGTCGTCGCAGCAGCCGATGTGCCCGCACTGCGCGCACCGGCGCAGATGGAACCACCAGCCGCCGGCCTTCTCGCACTCCACGCACCCGGCGCCGCTGGGCGGGACGGCCGGGTCGATCGCCTCGGTTCCGTCGGTCGCGCTCATACCGTCTCCTCCTCGTCAGGTGTCTCGGCGGTCAGCGGCAGCAGCACCTGGAACCGGGTGTCGCCGGGCACCGACTCGACGCGCAGCGTGCCGTGGTGCTTGTTGACGACGATCCGCCAGGAGATGTCCAGACCCAGCCCGGTGCCCTCGCCGACCGGTTTCGTGGTGAAGAACGGGTCGAAGATCCGGTCCTTGTTCTCCGGCGGCACGCCCGGCCCGGTGTCCCGGAACTCCACCAGCAGCCGCTCGTGGTCGAGCGCCGTGCGCACGGTCAACGTGCCCGTGCCGCCGGCGCTGTTGACGGCGGAGACCGCGTTGTCGATCAGGTTGGTCCACACCTGGTTGAGCTCCGCCGGATAGGCGGGCACCGGCGGCAGCGTACGGTCGTACTCCTTGACGACCTCGATGCCCGCGCCGATCTTGCCGGAGAGCATCAGCAGGGTGCTGTCGAGGAGTTCGTGCACGTCGACCACCCGGTACGGTGCCCGGTCCAGCTGGGAGTACTGCTTGGCGGCGTCCACGAGATGCGAGATCCGGGTGGTGGAGTCCTCGATTTCGTTCATCAACAGTTCGGTCTCGATGGTGTAGTTGAGCCAGCCGACCGCCCCGGGCAGGATCTCCGTGTCCACGGCCGCCGCGACCTGCTCCAGCCAGTCGACGTCGAGCCCGGCCTGCACGAAGACCGGCGCCAGCTGCCAGCCGTTGCCGATGCCGTGGTCGTCCAGCCAGTCGGTCAGCAGGTCCTCGCGGTCGGCGGCCTCCATCGGGCTGAGCACCGGGGCCTTGGCGACCCGCTCGGCGGTGCGCTCCTGGACCTCGATGAGGCTCGCCAACGCCTCGCGGGAGAAGGGGCCTTCGGCGATCACGGCCAGCTTGTGCCGCATCTTCGCGACCCGCTCGCGCAGCGTGGCCGTGGCCCGCACGGCCGCCGCCGCGGGGTTGTTCAGCTCGTGCGTGAGCCCCGCCGACAGCGAGCCGAGCGCCAGCAGCCGCTCCCGCTGCCCGATCGCCGCCTGGGCGCTCTTCGACCCGAAGAACAGCCCCTCCAGCAGATGCACGGCCATCGGGAACCAGTCGTTCATGACCTCCGCGAAGACGTCCGCCGGCAGCACGAAGAAGCGGGTCGGCACCGTCACCCGCATCGAGTTGTTGTAGACCTGCCGCACCCGGTCGCCGATGTAGGCCTGCATCGCGCCCGCGTACACCCCGGACTGGGAGGTGCGGGTGACCTCCACGTCGTCGCCGCCGACCCGGCGGGACAGCACCACCGTGCCCTCGATCATCACGAAGAAGCAGGTGGCGGCGTCGCCCTCGGTGTACACCGGGCCGGGTTCGAACAGCTCCACCCGCCCGTCGCTGCACAGCCGCCCGAGCTGCTCGGGGCTCAGCTTCTCGAAGAGGAACAGCGAGCTGATCTCCTTCGGGCTGCACGGCATGATCCGACCGCTCATGACCTCTCCAGACCGCTCATGACTGCTTCAGACCGTTCATGACTGTTCGAGATAGCGATGGACGAGCATCACGGCCATGGCTCCCTCGCCGACGGCGGACGCGACGCGCTTCGCGGACTCGGCGCGCGCGTCACCCGCCACGAAGACACCGGGCACGCTGGTCTCCAGGTGGTACGGCGGCCGGTCCAGCTCCCAGCCGGCCGGCGGACGCCCGTCGGGGCTCAGGTCGGGCCCGGCCAGGATGAACCCGCGCTCGTCGCGCAGCACGGAGTCGCCCAGCCAGTCCGTCAGCGGGGCGGCACCGATGAACACGAACAACCACTGCGCGTCGACCCGTTCGCTCTCCCCGGTCCCCGTGTCCCGCAGCGTCACCTGCTCCAGGTGGTCCGCGCCGTGCGCCGCGTCCACGACCGTGTGCGGGCGCACCGAGATGTTCGGCGCCTCGTTGATCTGCTGGATCAGGTAGTACGACATCGACGCCGACAGATCCGGGCCGCGCACCAGCAGCGTCACCGACTTCGCGCGCCGGGACAGGTACATTGCCGCCTGGCCCGCCGAATTGGCGCCGCCGACGATGTAGATGTCCTGCCCCTGGCAGGCCGCCGCCTCGGTCAGCGCCGAGCCGTAGAAGACCCCGCAGCCGGTCAGATCGGTGCAGCCGGCGGCGTCCAGCTGCCGGTACTGCACCCCGGTCGCAAGGATCACGCTGTGCGCCGCGATCGCCGTGCCGTCCGCGAACCGGACGATGCGGGCGGCGCCGTTGACCTCCAGTCCGGTCACCTCCCGCGCGGTCAGGATCTCGGCGCCGAACCGGGCCGCCTGCCGCCGCGCGCGCTCGGTGAGCTGGGCGCCGGAGACCCCGTCGGGGAAGCCCAGGTAGTTCTCGATCCGCGAGCTCTGCCCGGCCTGTCCGCCGGTCGCCGACCGCTCCACCAGCACGGTCCGAAGCCCCTCGGAGGCGCCGTACACGGCGGCGCCGAGCCCGGCGGGCCCGCCGCCGATCACGACGAGGTCGTAGAAGTCGGCCGTGGGCGTCGTCGCCAGGCCCACCTTCGCCGCCAGCTCGGGGGCCTCCGGCTCGACCAGGGCGGTGCCGTCCGGGGTGATCACCAGCGGCAGCCGCTGCCCGTCCTGACCGGCCGCGGCCAGCAGCCGGTGCCCCTCCGGCTCGTCCACCGAGTACCAGCGGTACGGCACCTGGTTGCGGGCCAGGAACTCGCGCACGTCCGACGACCGGGCCGACCAGCGGTGCCCGACCACCTTGGTGCTGGGCACAGGCCGGTAGTCGCTGCACCGCCAGGCCTGCAGCAGGTCGTCGAGCACCGGATAGAGCTTCTCCTCCGGCGGATCCCACGGCTTGAGCAGATAGTGGTCGAGATCGACCACGTTGATCGCGTCGATCGCCGCGTTGGTGTCCGCGTACGCGGTCAGCAGCACCCGCCGCGCCCCCGGATACACGTCGAGCGCCAGCTCCAGGAACTCGATGCCGTTCATCTGCGGCATGCGGTAGTCGGCCAGGATCACCGCCACCAGGTCGCCGCGCAGTTTCAGCTCACGCAGCGCCTCCAGCGCGGACTGGCCGGATTCCGCCCGTACGATCCGGTACGACTCGCCGTAGCGCCGCCGCAGATCGCGGGCGACGGCACGGGACACGCCCGGGTCGTCGTCCACGGTCAGGATGACGGTCCGCGCTGTCTCGGCGGCCTGTGTCATGCCTCTCCCACCCCGAGCTTCGGTTCCCGCGGCCCGGCGTCCGGGGAGCGCCGCACCGGTTCCCAGCCATCGTATGTTCGATCGCCCCGGTTCGCCCCGGGATACCGAGGAAACGGCCCGGCCGAGCGCCTCGGCCCACCGGCGCCCGAGCGACACCGGGACGGCACCCGTGTTTCCGCGCCCGTGGCGCGGCCGCGAGATGATCGTCCCCGCGGGACGCGCCGCGACGACGAGGAGGCCCACGCATGACACGCCCGATCACGGCAGGAGTGGACGGTTCCGAGGAGAGCCTGGCCGCACTGGACTGGGCCGCCCGCGAGGCGGTACGGCGAGGGCTGCCGCTGCGGGTGGTACACGCGTGGCGCTACACCGAGCGGCTCGCCACGGCCGACCGGAGCACCCAGCACGGGTGGGTGTCGGAGGGCGTGACACAGGCCGTGCGGGGCGTCGCCGAACGGCATCGGGGCCTCGACCCGGCCGTCGACGTCGTCGAGGGCGACCCCGTGCACGCGCTGGCCCGGGCGGCGTCGGAGGCCGAGATGCTGGTGGTGGGCTCGCGGGGGCACGGCCCGGTCGTCGGGTTCCTGCTCGGCTCCGTCGGCCGGCAGGTGATCGCCGAGGCGAGCAGGCCGGTCGTGCTCGTGCGCGCCGGGGACGAGCCGGCCGCCGAGGCCGCCGGGCGGGACGTCGTGGTCGGGCAGCAGGGCGACGGCGACGACAGCGCGGCCGCGCTGCGGTTCGCGTTCGAGACGGCGGCGGCGCGCCGTGCGACCGTCCGGGCCGTGCGGGCGTGGACGCTGCCGCCGGTCTTCGCCTACAGCCCCGGCTCGCTCAAGCTGCTGGACGACGCCGGCGGCCTCGAACCGTACGAGAAGGAGGCCCTGAGCGAGGCGCTGAAGCCCTGGCGGGAGCGGTTCCCCGGGGTGCCGGTGGCCGAGCAGGTCGAGATGGGGAGCGCGGGCCAGGTGCTGCTGGAGGCGGCCGGCCGGGCCCAGCTGATGGTCGTCGGCCGGCGCGCGCACCGTACGGCCGTGGGCGCCCGGATCGGGTCGGTCGCGCACGGGGTGCTGCACCACGCCGGGTGCCCGGTCGCCGTAGTCCCGCACGACTGAGCTACTCGGGGCCGGTGGACCCCAGGGCCGCCCGCGCCCCGGGCAGGACGTTCTCGATGTAGTCCGCGACGGCCGTGCCGAGGCCGATGTCGTGCTGTGCGCGTTCCGACAGGTACCAGCGGTGTTCCAGGAGCTCGTGGTAGATCTGGGCCGGGTCCATCGAGCCGCGCAGGTCCGGCGGCACGGCCCGCACGGTCGGCCGGAACACGTCCCGCACCCAGCGGTGGGCGAGCACCTCGGGACGGGCGGCGAGGGGATCGCCGGGCGCGTAGTCGTCCTGGGTGGCCATCCAGCTCTCCAGGTCGCCCAGCAGCCGCCGCGCCTGGTTCTCCTCGGTGTCCAGGCCGGTCAGCCGCAGCAGCTGGCGCTGATGGTGGCCGGCGTCCACGACCTTCGGCACGAAGGCGACCGAGTCTCCGTTGGAGGAGTGCTCGATCTGCATCTCGGCCACGTCGAAGCCCAGCTCGTTCAGCCGGCGGATGCGGCGCTCGATGTAGTGGTACTTGCCCGCCGGGTACACCGAGGTCCGGGTCAGCTCCTGCCACAGCCCCTGGTACCGGGTGCAGATCTCGTGCCCGAACTCCACCGGGTCGACGGACGGGTGCAGCGCGCCGGACGCCTCCAGGTCCAGCAGCTCGCCGCTGATGTTCACCCGGGCCAGGTCGAGGTCGTACTCCCGCTGCCCGGGGCTCAGCCGGGGATGCAGGTCGCCCGTCTCGGCGTCGACGAGATAGGCGGCGTAGGCGCCCGCGTCGCGCCGGAAGAGGGTGTTGGACAGCGAGCAGTCGCCCCAGGCGAACCCGGCCAGGTGCAGGCGGACCAGCAGCACGGCGAGGGCGTCCATCAGCCGGTGCATGGTCGCCGGACGCATGGTCGTCTCGAACATCGAGCGGTACGGCATCGAGCCGCGCAGATGCCGCGTGACCAGGACCGGCTCCAGCGGTTCGCCGGCGCCGTCGGTCCGGCCGGTGACCACCGCGAGCGGGTCGACGGCCGGGATGCCGAGCCGGTCGAGGTCGCGCAGCAGCTCGTACTCGCGCAGCGCGGGCCGCTCGGCCAGCTCCTTGACCGCGATCACCTCGTCACCGGCGTGCGCGTACCGCACCACGTGCCGGGAGATGCCCCGCGGGAGCGGCACGAGGTACTCCTCGGGCCACTCCTCAAGCGGCACGTCCCAGGGCAGGGCGAGCAGGAGCGCGGGGTGCTCCGGGTTCGTGGCGTTGATCTGCAAGGCCATGACACGAACCCTAAAGCCCCGCGCGGAAGTTCCGGAAAGCCCTTTCTCGACCTGACGGGTCCTAGGAAGCCCGCTCCAGCGCCAGTTCGGCCGCCGCCCGCACCGAGCCCCGGTGGACCGGCCCGTGCCCCGGCAGCAGGATGTCGCCCTCCAGCCCGCCGATCGCCTTCAGGGAGGTGAGCGCCTGGGCGCGGTCGTGGTGGAAGAAGTCGGTCAGCAGCTGCGGGCCCTTGATCCGCGAGATCGCGTGTCCGCTGACCAGCGCGTCGCCGGAGATGACGATCCCCGCGTCGGGCAGGTGGTAGACGCAGTGGCCGTCGGTGTGGCCGGGGGTGTGCAATGGCACCGGACGGCCGGGCAGGTCCAGCGGGCCGTCGGCCGGGAACGGCTCGGGCGCGGTGACCGGGTGCTGTTCCATGCCGCCGACCCGGAGGGTGTGCACGGCCCAGGGCAGGACGCCCGGCCGCCAGATGTTGCGGACCACGTCGCCGACGGCGGCCTGCTGGAGGAACTCCCGGCGGGCGTGCCGGACTTCGACGGGATGCAGGACGACCGGGGTGCCGTGGGTGGCGCGCAGGTACTCCGCCGAGCCGAGATGGTCGTTGTGCGCGTGGGTGATCAGCACGGCGGCGACCGCCTCCGGCGAGCTGCCCACCGCGGCAAGGGACTCCAGGACCCCCTGCCGGTCCCCGGGATAGCCGGTGTCCACCAGGGTCACGGCGTCGCCGTCCTTGAGGATCACCCAGTTGACGTTGCTGCCGTGCACCAGATAGGTACCGTCGGCGACTTGGTGTACTTCTGCCCGCATGGTCTCCCCGCCCGGGTTGCCGCTGATCGTCGCCGGACAGCCAACCAGATCGGGTGCCGTCGCGCACCGGCGGGTGCCGCGCACGTCAGCGCACGCCGCGCGGCCGGAACTGGACGCTGATGCGCGCTCCGGCGGCCCGCGTACTCTTCGGCACGCAGTGCTCCCACGTCCGCTGGCAGGATCCGCCCATCACGATCAGGTCGCCGTGTCCGAGCGGGCGCCGCACGGTCGCGCCGCCCGTGCCGAGGGGCCGCAGCAGAAGATCCCGGGGCACGCCGACGGAGAGGATCGCGACCATCGTGTCCTCGCGGGCGCCCCGCCCGATCCGGTCGCCGTGCCAGGCCACGCTGTCCCGGCCGTCGCGGTAGAAGCACAGCCCGGCCGTCGTGAACGGCTCGCCCAGCTCCGCGGCGTAGTGCCGGGACAGGATGTCGCGCGCCTCGTCCAGCACGGGGTGGGGGAGCGGCTCCCCGGCCGCGTAGAAGGCCAGCAGCCGCGGCACGTCCACCACGTGGTCGTACATGGTGCGGCGCTCGGCCCGCCACGGCACGTCCGCCACGAGCCGCTCGAACAGGGCGTCGGCCCCGCTCAGCCAGCCCGGCAGCACATCGATCCAGGCGCCGGCGCCGAGCTCGGTCCGGCGCAGACCGTCGAGCGGGCCGAGGCGCAGCTCGTCGGTCTGGTCGAACAGCGAGCCCTGGAGGTGCGTGGACATGGGTCCAGCGTACCTCGTAATCGAAAATGCGTTCCCTTTTTTTGGGGAGGGTGGCGGGTCGCCACGGGTCTTTCGATACGTCGACGTATCGGATACATTCGCGTATCGAATGGAGGATCGATGCCGCCGAGCGACACACCCAGGCGCGTCACCCGGCGCCGCGTCGCGACCCGGGCCCGGCTGCTCGACGCCGCCTTCACGGTGTTCGCCGCCAAGGGCTTCGGCCGCGTCTCCATCGAGGAGATCTGCGAGGCCGCCGGGTACAGCCGCGGCGCCTTCTACTCGAACTTCGCCACCCTGGACGAGCTGTTCTTCGCGCTCTACCGGGACCGCGCCGACCTCATCGCGGCCCAGGTCGCCGAGGCCCTGGCCCAGGACGGGCCCGGCCTCGACGTGCCGGCCGCCGTGGACCGGGTCACCGAGGTGCTGCTGCTCGACGTGGACTGGCTGCTGGTCAAGACCGACTTCCTGGTGCACGCCGCCCGCGACCCGGAGGTCGCCCGGGCCCTCCTCGACCACCGCGCACGCCTGCGGGAGGCCGTCGCCGACCGGCTGTTCCGGGCCCGCGGCCACACCGAACTGCCCGCCGTGCTCGGCGACGTGGACAGCGCCGCGCACGCCGTGGTCGCCGCGTACGACGGGGTCACCACCCAACTGCTGCTGGACAAGGACGTCGAGGCCGCGCGGGCCTGGCTGAAGCAGCTGCTCACCGCGCTGCTGACCGACGGCAGCCGCACCCCCGTTTGAGCACCGTCAGCACCGTCAGGAAGGACACAGTCGCCATGGACGCGGACGTCATCGTCGTCGGAGCGGGCCTCGCCGGGCTCGTCGCGGCGCACGAACTCACCAGCCGGGGCCGCAGGGTGGCCCTGGTCGACCAGGAGAACGCCGCCAACCTCGGCGGCCAGGCGTTCTGGTCCTTCGGCGGGCTCTTCCTCGTCGACTCCCCGGAGCAGCGCCGCCTCGGCATCAAGGACTCCTTCGACCTCGCCTGGAACGACTGGCAGGGCAGCGCGCAGTTCGACCGGCTCGACGACGAGGACTCCTGGGCGGTGCGCTGGGCGCGCGCCTACGTCGAGTTCGCGGCCGGCGAGAAGCGCTCCTGGCTCCAGGGCCACGGCATCGAACTGCTGCCGACCGTCGGCTGGGCCGAACGCGGCGACCTCCGGGCGAACGGGCACGGCAACTCCGTGCCCCGCTTCCACATCGCCTGGGGCACCGGCACCGGCGTGGTCGAGCCCTTCGTGACGCACGCCCGCCGGGCCGCCCGGGACGGGCTGCTGACCTTCTACCACCGCCACCAGGTGGACGAACTGGTCATCGAGGACGGCACGGCCCGCGGGGTGCGCGGCACGGTGCTCGCCGAGGACCGCTCGCCGCGCGGAGTGGCCTCCAGCCGCGACCGTGCCGGAGACTTCGAACTCACCGCCCAGGCGGTCGTCGTCACCACCGGCGGCATCGGCGCGAACCACGACATCGTCCGCCGCCACTGGCCCGAGCGGCTCGGCACGCCCCCCACCGAGATGGTCACCGGCGTCCCCGCCTACGTCGACGGCCGCATGCTCGACATCAGCGCCGGCGCGGGCGTCCGCCTCGTCAACCGCGACCGCATGTGGCACTACACCGAGGGCCTGCAGAACTGGGACCCGATCTGGCCCGGCCACGGCATCCGGATCCTGCCCGGCCCGTCCTCCATCTGGCTGGACGCCCTCGGCCGCCGCCTCCCCGACCCCTGCCTGCCGGGCTACGACACCCTGGGCACCCTCAAGCACCTGCGCACCACCGAGGACATCGCCGGGTACGACCACTCCTGGTTCATCCTCACCCGGAAGATCATCGAGAAGGAGTTCGCGCTCTCCGGCTCCGAGCAGAACCCGGACATCACCGCCAAGGACCGGGGCGCCGTGCTGAAGGACCGGCTGCTCGGCAAGGGCGCGCCCGGACCGGTGCAGGCCTTCGTCGACCGGGGCGCGGACTTCGTGACCGCCGGCAACCTGGAGCAGCTGGTCGGCAGGATGAACTCCCTCACCGGCAAACCGCTGCTGGACGCCGCCGAGGTGCGCCGCCAGATCGAGGCCCGCGACCTCCAGATCGCCAACCCCTACAGCAAGGACTCCCAGGTCCAGGGCATCCGCAACGCCCGCCGCTACATCGGCGACCGACTCGGCCGGGTCGCCGCCCCGCACCGCATCCTCGACCCGGCCGCCGGGCCCCTCATCGGCGTGCGGATGCACGTGCTGACCCGCAAGACCCTCGGCGGTATCCAGACCGACCTCGACTCCCGCGCCCTGGCCGCCGACGGCACCCCGATCGAGGGGCTGTACGCCGCGGGCGAGGTGGCCGGCTTCGGCGGCGGCGGGGTGCACGGCTACAACGCGTTGGAGGGCACGTTCCTCGGCGGCTGCCTGTTCTCCGGCCGTGCGGCGGGCCGGCACGCGGCCCGGCAGACGGGCTGAGGGGTACGCGAAGGGGCCCGGAGGGGTCAGTGCCTCAGCAGGTCCAGCAGCAACTGGGCCTGGCTGTGCGCGGGCTCCTTCGACGCCGTCAGCAGCGTCACCGGGCCCTTGTGGACCGCCTTCCTGAGGCCGTCGAGCAGCACGGCGGCCTCAGGAGCCCTGAGCTCCTCCTCGTAGCGGTGGCGGAACTCCTCGAACCCGCCACCGCCGCCGTGGAACCACTTGCGCAGTTCGGTCGACGGTGTGAGCCCCTTCGGCCACTGGTCGACGTGCGCCTCCTCCTTGGAGACACCGCGCGGCCACAGCCGGTCCACCAGCACCCGCAGGCCGTCGTCGGGGTGGGGCTCTTCGTAGATCCGGCGCGCACGCACGCTCACTTCGGTCCCCTCTCGGGTCGCGGACGGTGCCGCGAGCCTAACCGCGGCTGAGCGCGGCCACGCGGTGCGACGCGGCGTAACGTGACCTGAAGGAGCGCATCACGCGGACCGGACCGTGCCTACGCTGGCGGCCAGACGATCACCGGCCGCTCCCCGAGGAGACCATGTGACGCCATCCCTCAGACCGCCCGCCCGGCGCGGCACCACCGTCCCGCGCCGGCGGGCGGCCCTCGCCGCCGTACCCGTCGCCCTCGCGGCCCTCGTCGGCGCGGCCGCGCCCTCGGCACCGGGCACGGCCGGCACGCCCGGCGCGGGCGACCCCTACTTCCCGCTCAGCGGCAACGGCGGCTACCACGTACAGCACTACGACCTGACGCTGAGTTACGACACCACGCGCCGGCACCTCGACGGCACGGCCGTCCTCACCGCCCGCACCACCCAGCGGCTGAGCCGCTTCGACCTCGACCTGACGGGCCTGACCGTCACCGGCGTCACCGTCGACCGCACCCCGGCGGCCTTCCGGCGCGCCGGCCAGGAACTGGTCGTCACTCCGCGCCGCACCCTGCCCGCCGGGCGCGCGTTCCGGGTCGCCGTCACCTACCAGGGCACCCCGAAGCCGGTCACCGACCCGGACGGCGCCCAGGACGGCTGGATCCCCACCGACGACGGCGCGTTCGTGGCGGGCGAGCCGCAGGGCGCGATGACCTGGTTCCCGGCCGACGGGCATCCGAACGACAAGGCGTCGTACGACATCACGATCACGGTCCCACAGGGCCGCACCGCGGTCGCCAACGGCGCACTGGTCGCGCAGCACACCGCACAGGGGCGGACCACGTTCCACTGGCGCGAGGACCGCCCGATGGCGGCCTACCTGGCCACCGCGACCATCGGCACCTTCCAGGTCCAGCGCTACACCACCCGCGACGGCATCGAGGTCTACAACGCCGTGGACCCGAGGGACGCGAGCGCCGCCGCCCCGGTGCTCAAGCAGCTGCCGTCCGTCCTCGCCTGGGAGAGCACGCTGTTCGGGCCGTATCCCTTCCGGTCCGCCGGGGCGATCGTCGACCACGCCCCGGGCATCGGCTACGCGCTGGAGACCCAGACCCGGCCGCTGTACGGCTCCGCGCCCGACCTGACCACCCTCGTCCACGAGAGCGCCCACCAGTGGTTCGGCGACTCCGTGTCGCTGGCCGTCTGGAAGGACATCTGGCTCAACGAGGGCTTCGCTACCTACGCCGAGTGGCTCTACACCGAGCAGCACGGCGGCGACAGCGCCCAGAAGGCCTTCGACGCCCTCTACGCCACCCCGGCCGGCGACGCGCTGTGGGCGTACCCGCCCGGCGACCCGGGCAGCGCCAAGAACATCTTCGGCCAGCCCGTGTACGCCCGCGGCGCCATGGCCCTGCACGAGCTGCGCAAGGCGGTCGGCGACCGGGACTTCTTCCGGATCCTGCGCGCCTGGGCGGCACAGCACCGCGACGGGCACGGGACGACCGCACAGTTCACGCGGCTCGCCGAGCGGGCGTCCGGGAAGCGGCTCGGCGGGGTGTTCCACACCTGGCTGTTCACGCGGGGAAAGCCGAACCGCGCCTGAATCCTCACCAGTTTCAAACAAGTGTCGGCCAAGGTCGGCACCATGATCCATCGCAGAACCGCCGTCGCGCTCCTCGCCTCCCCGCTGCTGCTCACCGGCTGCGGCGGAGCCGAGACGACCGGGCGCCGGGCGCCGGCCGCCCCTCCGGCGTCCACCGGCACCCCCACCCCCCACATCCAGGCCGAACAGGCACCGCGGGGCATACCCGGCAAACGCACCGACGCGGACACCGGCTGGCAGCCGGGCGCCACTTGGCCGGCGTACAACGCCCTGCGCACCCTCGACCCGGCCCGGCATCCGGTCGTCGTCATGGGGTACGCCGACCGGCCGGCCGCCTGAGCCGCCCGCGACGCTTAGGATCCGAACTCGTGTGCGCACATGTGCTGGTCGCCGAGGACGACGAGAAACAGGCCGAGCTGATCCGCCGCTCGCTGTGGGCCGAGGGTCACACCGCCACGGTGGTGCACGACGGCGGCGCCGCACTGGACGCCGCCCGGCGCCTGCGGCCCGACCTCGTCGTCCTCGACCTGATGCTCCCCGTCGTCGACGGCTTCGACGTGTGCCGGGTGCTGCGCGGCGGCGCGGACCCGGAGATCCCGGTGGTCATGCTCACCGCCCGCGCCGCCGAGGACGACGTGCTGCTCGGCCTCGAACTGGGCGCCGACGACTACCTGACCAAGCCGTACAGCCCGCGCGAGCTGATGGCCCGTATCCGTACGGTGCTCAGGCGCAGCGGCCGGGGCGACGGCGCCCGCGGCGGCGACCTCGTCGTCCGGGCCGCCGGGCTCACCATCGACTCCGAACGGCACGAGGTGCGCTGCGACGGCGCACCGGTGGAGTGCACGCCCGCCGAGTTCCAGATCCTGCTGGCCATGGCGGGCGAGCCGGACCGCGTCTTCACCCGTCGCCAACTGCTGCACTGCACCCGCGGCTTCGACCGGGCCTCCACCGAGCGCGCCGTGGACGTGCACATCATGAACCTCCGCCGCAAGATCGAACCCGACCCCCGCCGCCCGGTCCGCCTGCTGACCGTCTTCGGCGTCGGCTACAAGCTGACCGGCACCCGGCCGTGACGCGCGGGCGGCCGCGAGCGGGGCAGGAGGCGCGCGTGCGGCGGATCCCGGTGCGCAAACGGCTGCTCGTCCGGCTGCTCTCCGTCTCCGCCCTGATCGCGGTCTGTTCGGTGGCCGCCACCGCCTGGCTCGCGGTCACGACGACGACCAGCGCGCTCAGGGAGGAGCAGGGACAGGATCTCGCGGCCGACAACAGCATCCTGGCCGAACTCAGCGGGTACGCCGCGACCCACGCCGGCTGGTCCGGTGCCCGGCGCACCGTCCAGGACCTGGCGGCCAGGGCCGGGCGCCGGATCGCGCTCACCACCGCCGACCGTACCGTGCTCGCCGACTCCGCGCCCCGCGGCACCCCGCTGCCACCCCGGCCCGCCGCCACCGTCGACCCGCTGCGCACCGACACCTACAGCGAGACCGGCGCCCAGCTCAGCGGCATCGACCCGCGGGTGGTGGGCCCGTACCGGCTCCCGGCGGCGGAGCGGGCGAAGCTGGACGCGCTGGCCGCCGCCCGCAAGCGGTGCTACGCGCGCCACGGGCTGCAGTCCGGCATCGTCCACATGGCGAGCGGGCGGCCCGTCGTCACCACCGCGGACGGCACCGATCCCGCCGCCTACGGCGCCACCGACTGCGAGGACGGCAGGCTGGGCACGCCCACGCCGACCGAGAGCAGGGCCCTGAACGCGCTCACGGATCTGGCCCGCCCCTGCCTGAGAAAGGCCGGCCTCGACATCGTCGGCCCGCTGTTCCCCCTCTACGACCCCGGCGCCAAGGACCCCTTCTCCGGCGGCCGCCTGATCGCCAAGTACGTCGACAGGGACACCAGGGCGAGCCGGGCGGCCACGGAACGCGCGGCCCAGACGTGCGTCCTGACCGCCCGGCGCGCCCAACTGGAGCCCTACGTCGCCCCGGTGGCCGAGCTGTTCCTCGGCATCGGCGACCAGAGCCCGAGCCGCTTCGACATGTCGACGGCCAACAAGGCCAAGGTGATCGGCGCGGCCGGACTGGTCCTCGCCGTCACCGTCGCCGTGACCGCCGTCGTCGCGATCCGGCTGGTACGGCCCCTGCGCGCACTGACCGAGGCCGCGGGGGCGCCGCCCGAGCTGCACATACGGGTCCCGGTGACCACGCGGGACGAGACGGGTATCCTCGCGGAGGCCTTCAACGACCTGACCGAGCGGCGCGAACGCCTGGAGGCCCAGCGCAAGGCGATGGTCAGCGACATCGCGCACGAACTGCGCAGCCCGCTGACCAACATCCGCGGCTGGCTGGAGGTCGTCCGGGACGGCGTCGTCGAGGCCGAACCGGCCCTCCTGGACTCGCTGCACGAGGAGGCGCTCGTCCTCCAGCGGATCATCGACGACCTCCAGGACCTCGCCGCCGCCGACGCCGGCACCCTGCGGCTGCACCGTGAACCGCTGCGCGCCGCCGACCTGCTGGACCAGGTGGCCGCCGCGCACCGCGTCGCCGCCGACGCCGCCGGGGTCGCCCTGCGCACCACCGCCGATCCCGCCGCCTGGCTGGACGCCGACCCGGTGCGGATGCGGCAGGCACTCGGCAACCTGGTCTCCAACGCGCTGCGGCACACCCCGGCCGACGGCACGGTCACCCTGGCCGCCCGCCGGGAGGGCACCGACGTCGTGCTCCGTGTCGGCGACACCGGGACGGGCATCGCGGCCGAGGATCTGCCCCATGTCTTCGAGCGGTTCTGGCGCGCGGAGAAGTCCCGCAGCCGGCGCACCGGCGGCAGCGGCCTGGGCCTGCCCATCGTGCGCCATCTGGTCGCCGCGCACGGCGGCGCCGCCGAGGCCGCCAGTGCCCCTGGCGAGGGCGCCGTTCTCACGCTGCGGCTGCCCGGCATCGAGGCCCCGGCCGACGGAGCCTGACGGCACGGGCGGCGAGCGGCGAGGCGTCGCCGGTCAGCGCGAGCGCGGCCGGGAGCGGGCGCGGTGGCGCAGCGCCCGGCGTTCCGTCTCGCTCGTCCCGCCCCACACGCCGGTGCCCTGTCCCGTCGCCAACGCCCAGGCCAGGCACGGTTCGCGGGCCGGGCAGAGCCCGCACACCTCCTTGGCCCGCTCGGTCTGCACCAGCGCGGGTCCGGTGGTGCCGACGGGGAAGAACAGGTCGGGGTCCACATGACGGCAGGCGGCGTGATCGCGCCAGTTGTCCATCGGGGTCTCCTGGATGCGTCTCCTGGACTGGATCGGAACCGTTCTCGGGATGCGAGTGACCGGTCGGCGCGGCGGGAAACCGGGGAGAGGGCGAGCCGCTCGCGCAGGGCGGGCCGGGGAACGGGGCGGAAGGCCGCGAGGGCCGGGGCGGCCGTGTCCGACCGGGCAGCGGGGGCGCGGAGTTGGGGGCGACGACCGGACGAACCGGCGTCCGCCGCGCGACCGTCCCCCACCGTACTCCGCCATCCGCCGCCGGGCACCCGTCCCGTGACGGACCGGGCGGCGAGGCGGGGGTCAGCCGCGCAGCGTCTCGGCCGCGGTCTGCGTCACCGCGTCGGCCAGCGCGGCCAGCGCGGGGGAGTCGAGCTTCCACTGCTGCCAGTACAGCGTGCGGTCCACCCACTGCCCGGGGGCGAGCAGGCGCAGCCGGCCCTCGGCCAGCAGCGGGCCGGCCTGGGCCTCGGGGACCAGGCCCCAGCCGAGACCCGCGGCAACGGCGTCGGCGAACCCCTCGGAGGTGGGCACGTGGTGGCGCAGCGGGCTCGCGGCCCCGCGGCCCAGCCGGCGGACGAAGTCGTCCTGGAAGCCGTCCTTGCGGTCGAAGACCACGACCGGGGCCGCGGGCAGCAGCTCGGGCAGCGGACCGGTCAGATGACGCTCGGCGAACTCCCGCGCGGCGACCGGGAGATAGCGCATCCGGCCGAGCGGGCGGACCGTGCAGCCCGGCACGGGTGCGGGCAGGGTGGTCACCGCCGCCATCACCAGGCCCTCGCGCAGCAGCGCCGCCGTGTGGTCCTCGTCCTCCCGGTGCAGCTCGAAGCAGAGTCCCGCCACCCGGGTCAGCGCCGGCAGGAACCAGGTCGCCAGCGAGTCGGCGTTCACCGCGACCGACACCCGGGTCGGCTCCCCGGCACCGCTCAGCCCCAGCTCGCCCCACGCGTCCCGCTCCAGCCGCGCGAGCTGCCGGGCGAAGCGCACCAGCACCGCCCCGGACTCGGTGGGGCGCACCGGCTTGGTGCGCTGGAGCAGCACCCGGCCGGTGCGCTGCTCCAGCGCCTTGACCCGCTGGCTGACCGCCGACGGCGTCACGTGCAGGGCCGCCGCGGCGGCGTCGAAGGTGCCCTCGTCCACCACGGCGAGCAGCGTGCGCACCTGCTCCAGGGGAAGATCAGTCATCACGACAGCTAAGGATACGTAAGAATCCTTAGCTGTACTTAGCCTGAGTCGTTTCCTAGCCTCGACGGCATGCACCACGCCCTGACCGCCGCGGCCGCCGGATTCGGCAGCGGACTCTCCCTGATCGTCGCCATCGGAGCCCAGAACGCCTTCGTCCTGCGCCAGGGGGTGCGCCGCGAGGCCGTGCTCGCCGTGGTCGGCATCTGCGCGCTGTCCGACGCGGCGCTGATCGCGCTCGGCGTCGGCGGGGTCGGGGCGGTCGTGGTGGCCTGGCCGGGTGCCGTCCGCGCCGTCGGCCTCGTCGGCGGCGCCTTCCTGCTCTGCTACGGCGCCCTCGCCGCCCGCCGGGTGCTCCGGCCCGGCCCCGGCCTGCGCACGGAGGGCGAGGCGGCCGGCTCGCGGCGCCGGGCGGTGCTCACCTGCCTCGCCATGACCTGGCTCAACCCGCACGTCTACCTGGACACGGTGTTCCTGCTCGGCTCCCTCGCCGCCGACCGGGGCGCGCTGCGCTGGACCTTCGGGCTCGGTGCCGCGCTCGCCAGCCTGTGCTGGTTCACCGCACTCGGTTTCGGTGCCCGGCTGCTCGGCCGCTTCCTGGCCCGGCCCGCCGCCTGGCGGGTGCTGGACGGCCTGGTCGCCGTCACGATGCCGGCGCTCGGCGCCACGCTCATGGCCGGATCCTGAGACAACCGGTTCGGCGTGCTCGGGAGTTGCTGAGATAGTCAGGCTCTCGGACGGAAAAGATGTAGCGAGCAATCAGGACGGCTGTGGACACGAGCGAGAGCAGTACCACCGAACCGGGACCGATGCGGGAGGAGGCGAAGGCGCCGCCCCGGCGCGGCTGGCGGCGCTGGGCGATGGACACCCGCCCCCTGCGGATCCCCGCCTACCGGCGTCTGTGGACGTCGACCATCGTCACCGCCGTCGGCAGCCAGCTCACCGCCGTCGCCGTACCGAAGCAGATCTACGACATCACCCACTCCTCGGCCTGGGTCGGCTACGCGAGCCTCGCCGGGCTCGTGCCCATGGTGGTGTTCGCACTGTGGGGCGGGGCCGTCGCCGACACCGTGGACCGGCGCAGACTGCTGCTGGTCACCAACAGCGGCATCGCGGTGACCTCGCTGCTGTTCTGGGCGCAGGCCATCGCCGGGCTGGACTCGGTCGTCGTCCTCATGCTCCTGCTCGCCCTCCAGCAGGCCTTCTTCGGCCTCAACTCCCCGGCCCGCAACGCCTCCGTCGCCCGGCTCGTGCCCGCGCAGGAGCTGCCCGCAGCGAACGCCCTCAGCTCCACGGTGATGCAGACCGGCCTGGTGGCGGGCCCGTTGCTCGCCGGTGTGCTCATCCCGGTCATCGGGCTGCCCGAGCTGTACCTCATCGACGCCCTCGCGCTGTGCGTCACCGTGTGGGCCGTCTTCCGGCTCCCCGCGCTGCCGCCGCTCGGCGACGCCCCCGCCCGCCGGGCCGGGATACGGCAGATCGCCGACGGCTTCGCCTACATCTCCCGGCACAAGGTGCTGCTGCTGTCCTTCCTCGCCGACATCGTCGCGATGGTGTTCGGCATGCCCCGCGCCCTGTTCCCGCAACTGGCCGCGCAGACCTACCAGTCCTACGGCGAAGGGCTCGCACTCGGTGTGCTGTTCGCCGGCATCCCGGTCGGCGCGGTGCTCGGCGGCCTGTTCTCCGGGGTGTTCTCGCGGGCCCGGCGGCACGGCTGGATGGTGATCGGTGCGGTCGTCGGCTGGGGCGTGGCCGTCGCCGCGTCCGGGCTGAGCGGCAACCTGTGGATCGCCATGGCCTTCCTCGCCCTGGCCGGGGTCGCCGACATGGTCTCGATGGTGTTCCGGGGCGCGATCCTGCTGTCCGCCGCGACCGACGAGATGCGCGGCCGGATGCAGGGCGTGTTCACGGTCGTCGTCGCGGGCGGCCCCCGCCTGGCCGACGTGCTCCACGGCACCGCCGGCTCGGTCTTCGGCCCCCGGGCGGCCGTGGCGGGCGGCGGCGCCCTGGTCGTCGTGGTGATGCTGAGCCTGGCGGCCGCGGTCCCGGCGCTGCGGCGCTACCGGATCTGAAGGAGCGGGCGGGCCGTCAGATCAGGCCGCTGCGCCGCCGGACGGCGTACTGGTCCATCAGCTTGCTGCGGGTCGTCTCCAGGCGGCCCGCGAGGATCTCGGCCACCGTCCGCACCAGCGACAGCCCGAGCAGCGGATCCTCCACACACAGCGCGAGCACCGCGGGCCCGTCGAACTGGTAGGCCCGTACGTTGCTGAAGGCGACCGCGCCGAAGTCCCACGTGTACGGCGGGAACAGCCAGGACCAGCCGAGCAGGTCGCCCGCGCCGAGCGTGGCCACCGTGACCCGCTGCCGCGAGGTGACCTCCGTGTCCAGGTGGACCGCGCCCGACCGGATCACCCAGAACCGGTCGGCGGTGCCGCCCGCTTCGAAGATGCGGGTGTCCTCCGGGAAGGAGACCTCCTCGGCCAGCTCCATCAGGCGCTCGCGCTGTGCCTGGGGCAGCGCGGTGAGCAGTTTGATCGCTTTGGTCATGGCGCGGGGCTCCTCGCCGGCGGCGGTTCCGGGTGATGTGCGTAAGCCCATTTCAGCCGCTGCCGCCGATCGGGGCACCTCGAAGGGCGCGGAGCCGGGTGCCGGATCACCTGTCCGGTGGCGCGCGCGGGCAGGAGAAAGCCCTGGCCGGACGGGGGAGGCCGGCCAGGGCCGCTTGAGGTGACGCGCGAAGGGAGGGAAGGACGGTTCCGGCTCACTCCGGCATCACGTATGTATGAACGATAAACCATCTGGAGTGCCGGTACGCAATCCGGAGCGGGTCACGTGACCGGTTTCACCTTCCCGCCCGTACCGGCACCCGGCCGGGGGACGCCCAGCGGCCGGGCCAGACCCGAGACCGCCTCGTCCAGGCGCTGGAGGTGACGCAGCACCCGGTCGGTCACCCGGCCGTAGCGCGGGGTGCGCAGGGTGCCCGGCTCCAGCATCGAGGCGATGCTCGGCCCGGTCTCGGTCGTGGCCGCGGAACGCGGGTCGGCGACGTGCTCGGCGATCGCCCCGATGTTGCGCAGGATCCGCGCGCACGCCCCGCGCAGCCGGGGATCCGCCGCTATCGACGGGTGCGTGGGCAGCAGCTCGGCCGTGGCCGCGAGGGAGCGCGCGTGATAGGCGCACGTCTCCAGCAGGGCCACCACGTACCGGGCGGTGTCCCGTCGCGAGCGCATCGGGGTGATCGGATGCGTCAGCGGGTCGGTGGCCGCGCGCAGGTCGGCCAGTGCCTGGTCCAGCTCGCGCGCCTGCTCCACCAGATCGGCGCCCGCCCCGCCGCTCAGCTGGTCGACGGCGGCCCGGGTGACGTCCTCCAGCCGCCGCAGCACGTCGACGAGCAGTTCGTTGGTCCGGCGGTCGGTGTGGATCGGCAGCACCACCGCCGCCGCGATCACCCCGCAGGCCGCGCCGAGCGCCGTCTCCTCGATCCGCAGCACCAGCACCGACAGGCTGTAGGTGTTCAGCAGCGTGTAGAGCAGTCCGAGCATCGCCGTGACGAAGAACGACATCAGCGTGTACGACAGGGGCGCCGTGTAGAACATCGCGAAGATGAACAGCAGCACCAGCGCGAACGCCGTCCAGGTGTGGTGCCCGACCAGCCCGGCGAGTCCGATGCCGGCCACCACACCGAGCACCGTGCCCAGCAGCCGGCGGTAGCCCTTGACCAGGATCTCGCCGGTGGAGGCGGTGTTGATGAACACGATCCAGCAGGTCAGCACCGCCCAGTACCAGCGCTGACTGGACAGCAGCTCGCCGCCCGCGATGGCCAGCGAGGAGCCGACGGCCACCTGGACCGCGGCCCGCGTCGTGGGCCGGCGCAGACCGGTCGGCTCCGGCTCCTCGGCCTCGCGCTCCGCGCCCGCTTCGACTGCCTCGATCGCGGCGTCCTCCGCGTCCAGCTCCTCCCGCGAGCGGACGGTCGCCGGGCTGTCGTCGGCCTCGGCCGGCGCCCCGTCCAAGGCGACCCGCAGGCCGAGCGCGGCCCGGGCGGCCTCGCCGAGGCCACGGAAGACGTCCTGCACGGCCGGGGAGGCCTTCGGCAGGTTCTCCTCGTCGCGGTAGCCGAGCAGCCGGTTGCGCAGGTGGGCGAGCGCGGTGCCGCGGGCCTCGCCGACCGGCCGCAGCATCAGCAGCCGCAGCGCCTGAAGGTCGCGGCGCAGCGCCTCCGTCGCCTCGTCCCGCACCGGCAGGGCACCGCCCGACGGCAGGTGGGCGCCCGGCAGGTGCAGGGTGAGGGTGTCGGTCCGCTCGGCGCTGCGCGCGGTGAGCAGCAGCAGACCGAGCCGCTCGGAGGCGATCTCGGCGTCGGCGATCCGGCGCTGGAGCAGCCGGGCCACCGCCGGCTCGGAGGTGCCGTCTTCCAGCCGCCCCTGGATCATCAGCGCCGTCTCGTGCAGCCGGGCGGTGGCGGTGCGCAGGTCCTCCAGAACCGTGTGCACGTCGTCCGGGCCGGCGTCCAGCAACTCGGTCTGTACGGCGATCAGCTGGGCGAGCCGGGCGCGGAACGCCCCCCGCAGCCGGTCCAGGGTGCCCGCCGGGGTCTGCGGCAGCAGCACGAACCGCGCGAGGGCGCTGCAGGCGAACGCCACGCAGATGACCCCGCACAGCGCGGGCAGCAGGGCGGGGGTCGCGTGGACGAACAGGGAGAGGAAGTAGACCTGGAAGCCGATCAGGCCCAGTGCCGTACCGCGGTCACCGAAGCGGCGGCCGTAGACCGCGCTGAAGATGAGGGCGACGAAGAACAGGTCGCCGACGACGACCCGTTGGTTCAGCAGCGAGCCCAGCGACACCGAGGCCAGCGCCACCGGCAGACCGAGCGCGAGCGTGATCGCCTGCTGGGCGCGCGACTTCTCCCGGATGGCGAAGGTCGCCACCATCGCCGCTATGGCACCGGCGACGAGCTGCGGCACCGGCACCCGCAGGGCGGCCAGGACGGCGAGGGTGAGCGCGATCGCGGTGACCGTGCGCAGCCCCGCGGTGAGCCGCAGCAGCCCGGGATCGGACGCCGCGAGCCGGTCCCGCATCCGTACCCGTCCCGACCGTCCCGCTGCCCTCACGCCGCCGCGCTCTCTCCCGTGCCAGAAATCGATCTCCGTCCCAGCATCGCACGAGTGCCCGAACCAGTTGCTCCCGGCCAGGGGCGCGGCGACCAGGGCGTCGGCGTGCCCCCGGCCGAGCCGGTGATCCGGGACACATCAGCCCGTGGTGTCGGCCCCGCCCTCCACCCGTGCCCGCACCTGTTCCGGCGTCAGGTACGAGTTCGTGTACTCGAAGTCCTTCAGCCGGGCGGGCCGGTGGGCCTGGAATCCGGTGCGGACGAAATCGTCGCCCGCGACCGCGTTCAGCAGCCAGTTGGTCGCGACCCGGGTCTTGGCCACGTTGGTGCGCAGCGCCGACCAGTGGTAGCCGCGGGCCACGGCCTGGGCGGTCATCCCCCGCAGTTCGATGCCGAGCGGCTTGGACACGGCGTCCTTGCCGCCGAGGTCGACGACGAGGCCCAGGTCCCTGTGCACGTACGGCACGAGCGGCTCGCCGCGCAGGGTCGCGATGACGTTGTCGGCGACCTTCCTTCCCTGGCGCATGGCGTGCTGCGCGGTGGGCGGGCAGACCGCGCCCGTCTCGTCCTTGGCCAGGTCGGGCACCGCCGCCGCGTCCCCGAGCGCGAACACCCCGTCGTGCCCGGGCAGGGTCATCTCGGCGGTGACCGCGAGCCGGCCGCGCACCGTCTCCGTGCCGAGCGTCCCGATCAGCGGGCTCGCGACCACCCCGGCGGTCCAGATCAGCGTGTGCGTCGGCACCACCCGGCCGTCGGTGAAGGTGACCTCTTCGGCGCCCGCCTTCTCGATCGACACCCCCAGCGAGACGTCGACACCGCGCCGGCGCAGGATCTCCTGCGCGCCGCGGCCGAGCTTCTCGCCCAGCTCCGGCATGAGCCGGGGCGCGATGTCGATCAGGTGCCAGCGGATCAGGCCGGGGTCGATGCGCGGGTAGCGCTGCACGGCGGCGTGGGTGAGCCGTTGCAGACAGGCGGCGGTCTCGGTGCCCGCGTACCCGCCGCCGACCACCACGAACTGGAGCCGCGCGGCCCGCTCGGCCGGATCGTCGCTGGCGTCGGCGAGGTCGAGCTGGGTGATGACGTGGTCGCGCACATAGGCGGCCTCGGCGAGGGTCTTCATCCCGAAGGCGTGATCGGTCAGCCCCGGGATGTCGAAGGTGCGGGTCACACTGCCCGGGGCCAGCACGAGGTAGTCGTAGGGCTCGTTCAGGAGCTTGTCGGTGATGGTGCGGACGACGCACACCTTGGCCTTCAGGTCCACGCCGATCGCGCCGCCGGGCAGGATCCGGGTGCGGTACTTCTTGCTGCGGCGCAGGCTGACGGCGATCGACTGGGGTGTGAGCACCCCCGAGGCGACCTGGGGCAACAGCGGCAGATAGAGCTGGTAGGAGAACGGCGTCACCAGGGTGACGTCGGCCTCGTCGGGGGCGAGTTTCCGCTCCAGGCGGCGGACGCACTCGACTCCGGCGAATCCGGCGCCAACCACGAGGATCCTGGGTCGTGTCACGGTGTCATCCCTTTCTGCGGCTCCAGGCGGTCCGACTCGACGCCGTTCGCATGCCCTGGACCGCCTCGCACCATGTCCGATCCCACCGCGCACCGAGCCGTTCCGCCAGCCGGGTGCGGCAGGCAGACGAACGCGTGGCCACCAGCATGCACCCCATCAGGGCCGGGTGACCGGTTGTCGCACGGATAACCGTCGGACAGATGTCGGCGCCGGTCGGACTGTGTCCGCTCAGCGGACCAAGCGGTTCCGCTCAGCGGAAGACGTCGTCGGGCTCGTCCCAGTCCGCGGGCTCCCGCACCTCCCGCCCGGCCCGCGAGCGCGCCTGGTACATCGCCTCGATCTCGGTGGCGTAGTGCCGCACGATGACGTCCCGGCGCAGCTTCAACGACGGGGTCAGGAGCCCGTCCGCCGCGGCGAACGGCTCGGGCAGGACGCGGTGGACCCGGATGGACTCCGCCCGGGACACGGCGCTGTTGGCGGAGGCCACGGCTCTTGCGATCTCCTCGCGCAGCGCGTTCTCCTCCCGGCCCTCCCGGGCGGGGCCGCCGCCCGGCAGCGCGAGGGCGGCCCGCCAGTGTGCGAGGAACTCCGGGTCCAGCGTGATCAGCGCGCCCACGCACGGCCGGTCGTCGCCGAGCACGACGGCCTGGTGGATCAGCGGGTGCATGCGCAGCCGTTGCTCCAGCGGGGCCGGGGCGACGCTCTTGCCACCGCTCGTGACGATGATGTCCTTCTTGCGCCCGGTGATCGTCAGATAGCCCTCGGAGTCCAGCCGCCCGATGTCCCCGGTGGCCAGCCAGCCGCCGCGCAGCGTCGCCCGGGTCGCCGCCGCGTCTCCCACGTAGCCCTGGAACACCGACGGACCGTGCACCAGGATCTCCCCGTCGTCGGCCACCTGGACGTCCGTGCCGGGCAGCGGCCGGCCCACGGTCCCGGACTTCTCCCGGCCCAGCGGCTGCATGGTGATCCCGCCGGAGGACTCGGTGAGGCCGTAACCGTCGTTGATGACGACGCCCATCCCCTCGTAGAACAGCGTCAGTTCGCGGCTGAGCGAGGAACCGCCGGAGGTGCCGCGCACCACCCGGCCGCCGAGCGCCGCGCGCAGCCTGCGGTACACCGTCCGCTCGAACACGGCGTGCTGGAGGCGCAGTTCGAGACCGGGACCCGGCCCCGTGCCCAGCCGCCGGCGCTCCTCGGCCGCGGCGAAGTCCCGCGCGGTCTGCGCGGCCCGCTCGAACAGGGCACCCCGGCCCGTCTGTTCGGCCGTGCGCAGGAACGTCTTGTACAGCTTCTCGAACACCGACGGCACTCCGTACAGATACGTCGGCCGGAACGTGTCGAGCGCCGACGCGAGCGCGGCCTCGGACAGCTCCGGCTCGTGCGCCATCAGGACCCCGCCGCGGACACAGATGAGCATGATCATGATGCCGTACACATGGGAGAACGGCAGGAATGCCAGCACGGACGGCTGCTCGCCCGAGGGTGCCGCGGCGTGCGCCCAGCCGGCCAGCATCGTGTCGCAGGGGTAGGCGAGGGAGCGGTGGCTCAGCGCGCAGCCCTGGGGGCGGCCCGTGGTGCCGGAGGTGTAGACGACGGCCGCCGTGGCGTCCGGCAGCACGATCCGGCGCAGCGACTCCACCGTGGTGTACGGCACGGCCGCGCCCCGCTCGACGAGTCCGGGCAGCGCGCCCGCGTCCAGCTGCCACACGTGGCGCAGCCGCGGCAGCCGGGTGCACACGGTGCCGACCGTCATGACACCCTGCTCGTCCTCCAGCAGCACGGCGACACAGCCGGCGTCCCGCAGGATCCACTCGACCTGGTCGCGCGAGGAGGAGGGATGGACCGGCACCACCTCCGCGCCCACGGCCCACAGCGCATGGGCGAAGACCGTCCACTCGTAGCGGGTACGGACCATCACGGCCACCCGGTGGCCGGGCGAGATCCCGGCGGCGATCAGCCCCTTGGCCACGTCGACCACCTCGTCGCGCAGCTCGACCGCGGTCATCTCCTGCCAGCCGCCGGCGGCCGTGTCCGCGCGGTACGCGAGGAGCGGCACGGCAGGGCTGCGCTCCGCGGTCTCGAAGAGGCTGTCGGCGAGGCCCCCGGCGAGCGGCGGGGCCACGGCGGGAGCGAGGGCGACATCGCGCATGCGCTGCTCCTGGATGTACGGAGGGTCACACCGCCGATCGGCTCTGTGGTCGGCGGTGCTCGAATGTAGCCGAGGCGAGCGCGTTCGGTGCAGGGAACGGGGAAGTCGTGATCAGTTGATGATCCGGCCGTGTCACTACCCGGTGCCGTACGACCTCCACGGTATGCATCCGGCACGTCATACGTCCGGCCCGGCCCCCGCGTTCAGCCCTGGGTGTGCCGTACGCACTCGGTGACGACCTCCCGCAGGCTGCCGACCCGCTCCAGCACCCCGCGCTGCTCGCGCGCACCCGTCCCCCGGCCCAGCAGTTCGCCGACGGCCTCCTCGACCAGGGCCGCGTCCCCGCTGTCGGCGAGCGCCGCCCCGGTGTGCTCCACCAGGGCGCGCACCACCTCGGGCGCGGGCCGGGGCAGCATCGTCACGGGGTCGAGCAGGTCCCCCTCCAGGCCGGAGCGGGCCGCGTGCCAGGCGGCCAGCCGCAGCAGGCTCACGCTGTGGCCGGCCGGCGGCCGACCCGCCCGCCAGTCCCGCGCGGCCGTCTCCACCAGGGCGCGGACCAGCGCGGCGACGAGCACCGTGGTCTCCGCGCGCAGGCACACGTCCGCCACCCGGATCTCCACCGTCGGGTACTTCACGGACAGCCGCGCGTCGAAGTACACCATCCCGTGGTCCAGGATCACCCCGCTCGCCAGCATGTCCGCCACCTGCCGGTGGTAGCCCGCGGGCGAGCCGAACAGCTCGGTCGGCCCCGCCGACGGACCACGGCTCCACAGCCGGCTGCGGAAGCTGGCGTACCCGGTGTCCCGGCCCTGCCAGTACGGCGAGTTGGCGCTGAGCGCGCGCACCACCGGCAGCCAGGGCCGCAGCCGGTCGAGGACCGCGACCCCCTCCTCGTCGGACTCCACCGCCACATGCGCGTGACAGCCGCAGACGAGCCAGTCCTGGGTGGCGATCCCGTACCGCCCGGCCATCCACCGGTAGCGGTCGTCCGCGGTGAGCGCGCCCGTGACCGGCAGCGGGCAGGTGGCCAGCGCGGCGACCGCGCAGCCCACCTCGCCCGCGACCCGGGCCGCCTCCTTGCGGGAGCGCACGATCTCGGCGCCGAGCTCGGCCATGTCCGTGTGCGGATGCGTGGCGAGCTCCAGCATCTGCCCGAACAGCTCCAGCTGGAACAGGTCCTGCCCGGGATCGTCCTGGACCGCCCGGGTCAGCACGGCGGCCGACAGTGCCTTCGGCTCGCCGCTGTCCGGATCGACCAGAAGGAGTTCCTCCTCCACACCGACAGTGCGCACGTGGGGCCGCCCTTCTGTTCAGACCGCGAGGGGCAGACGAAAGTCTGTACGACCCTGACTGCCCCTCGGGCGTCCGGCCGACTCCTGCGAGTTCAGCGCGCAGGCGTCAACCAGACAGTGGCGAGCGGCGGCAGCGTGACCCGCAGGAATCCGTGCTCCGGCCGCAGGACCGCGCCGGGCGGCCCGGCACCGACGCCGCTGCCGCCGTAGCGGGTGTCGTCCGTGTTCAGGGCCTCCTGCCAGGCCGGGAGGGAATCCGGAACCCACAGCCGGTAGTCGGCGCGGACGGCCGGCGAGAAGTTCGAGACCGCCAGCAGCGCCGAGCCCTCGGCGTCGAAGCGCAGGAACGCGAATACGTTGTCGTCCGCAGCGTCACACAGCACCCACTGGAAACCGCCCGGATCGGTGTCCCGCTGCCACAGGGCCGGTGTCGCCCTGTACACGCCGTTCAGGTCCCGCACGAGATCCCGCACGCCCCGGTGGTCGCCGGCCGAGTGGTAGTCGTCGCCGAGCAGCCACCACTCCGGGCCGTGCGCCTCGGACCACTCGGCGCCCTGCGCGAACTCCTGGCCCATGAAGAGGAGTTGCTTGCCGGGATGGGCCCACATGAAGCCCAGATAGGCCCGGTGGTCGGCGCGCCGCTGCCACCAGTCGCCCGGCATCTTCGACACCAGCGCCTGCTTGCCGTGCACGACCTCGTCGTGGGAGATGGGCAGGACGTAGTTCTCGCTGTAGGCGTACACCATCGAGAAGGTCATCTCGTGGTGGTGGTACTTGCGGTGCACCGGCTCCTTCTGGACGTACTGGAGCGAGTCGTGCATCCAGCCCATGTTCCACTTCAGCCCGAAGCCGAGCCCGCCGCTGTCGGTGGGCCGGGTCACCCCGTCCCAGGCCGTGGACTCCTCGGCGATGGTGACGACCCCCGGGCAGCGCCGGTACACGGTCGCGTTCATCTCCTGGAGGAAGGCCACCGCGTCCAGGTCCTCCCGCCCGCCGAAGACGTTCGGCTGCCACTGCCCGGAGTCCCGCGAGTAGTCCAGGTACAGCATCGACGCGACGGCGTCCACGCGCAGCCCGTCGATGTGGAACTCCTCGCACCAGTACACGGCGTTGGCCACGAGGAAATTGCGCACCTCGGTCCGGCCGAAGTCGAACTCGTAGGTCCCCCAGTCCGGATGCTCGGCCCGCCGCCAGTCCCCGGGCTCGTACAGCGGCTCCCCGTCGAACCGGGCCAGCGCCCAGTCGTCCTTCGGGAAGTGCGCCGGCACCCAGTCCATGATCACGCCGAGCCCGGCCCGGTGCAGCGCGTCCACCAGGAACTTGAAGTCGTCCGCCGAGCCGAGCCGGGGCGTCGGCGCGTAGTAGGAGGTGACCTGATATCCCCAGGACCCGCTGAAGGGATGCCCGGCGACCGGCATCAGCTCCACATGGGTGAAGCCCAACTCCTTGACATATGCGGGCAGTTCGTCTGCGAGCTGACGATATGTCAATCCAGGTCGCCAGGACGGAAGATGCACCTCGTACACCGAGAACGGCGCCTGGTGCACGGGCGTGTCACCCCGATGGGCCATCCACTCCGCGTCGTCCCACTCGTGCCGGGACACCGCGACGACCGATGCCGTGTCGGGCGGCACCTCGGTGCACCGGGCCATCGGGTCGGCCTTGAGGAACCGGTCGCCGTGCCGGGAGGTGATCTCGAACTTGTACCGGGCGCCCTCGCCGATGCCGGGCAGGAACAGCTCCCACACCCCGGACGCGCCGAGCGAGCGCATCGGGTACTGGGTGCCGTCCCAGTACGTGAAATCCCCGGCCACCCGCACCCCCTGGGCGTTCGGCGCCCACACCGTGAAGCGGGTGCCGGCCACACCCTGGTGCGTCATCGGCTCGGCGCCGAGCGCCTGCCACAGCTGCTCGTGCCGGCCCTCCCGGATCAGATGGAGGTCCAGCTCGCCGAGCGCGGGCAGGAAGCGGTACGGATCGTGCACCTCCTGCTCGGTGTCGTCGTACACCACCAGCAGCGTGTACGACTTCGGCACCCCCGGCAGCGGCAGCACGGCCGCGAACAGGCCGCCGCCCTCCGACACCAGCGGATGGCGCGTGCCGCCGGTCACGACGCTCACCGCGCGGGCGTTCGGCCGCAGCGTCCGGAACAGGGTGCCGCCCGGCACCGGATGCGCGCCCAGCAGGGCGTGCGGATCGTGATGGGCGCCGCCGAGGAGTCGGCCGCGCTCGGCCGGGTCCAGAGGGACGGCCGTGACCGGTGCGGGACCGGCGGCCTCGGGGAGCGAGGTGTCGCGCAGAGCCATGCCGTCAGCCTCCCCACACGGCGAGCCGTTTGATCGCCGCCATCGGTACCGGCAGCCAGTCCGGCCGGTGTCTCGCCTCGTACAGCACCTCGTAGACCGCCCTGTCCGTCTCGTGCGCGCGCAGCAGCGCGTGCTTCTTGCGTGGATCCCAGCCCGCGCGGGC
Organism: Streptomyces sp. NPDC025793; assembly: GCF_055558375.1. Lineage (NCBI taxonomy): Bacteria > Bacillati > Actinomycetota > Actinomycetes > Kitasatosporales > Streptomycetaceae > Streptomyces > Streptomyces sp. NPDC025793. The sequence continues at coordinate 267,882 of NZ_JBVHMR010000013.1, forward strand.
CGCATAGCCCGCGCAGAACGCCTCCCGGCAGCGGCGCGCCCATTCGGGTCGCCAGGGGCGGCGCTGCCGGGCCGCGTAGTCGAAGGAGCGCAGCATCCCCGCCACGTCCCGCACCGGGGACTGCGGGGCCCTGCGCTCGGCGAGCGGCCGGGACGGCTCGCCCTCGAAGTCGATGACGAACCAGTCGCGGCCGGCCCGCAGCACCTGCCCGAGATGCAGATCGCCGTGCACCCGCTGCGCGGGCGGCCCGGCGTCGCACGTGGCGAGCGCCCCGAACGCGGCCCTGAGCCCCGGCACGAACGGCCGCAGCCCCGATACGGCGTGCGCGGCCGCGTCCAGCCGCGCGGACATCGCCCGAGCCGTACGGCCGTTCTCACCCGGCCCGGCCGGACCGAACGCCTCGGCCAGCGCCAGATGCACCTCGGCCATCGCCCGGCCCAGCTCCCAGGCCTCGGCCGTGAAGTCGTCGCCCGCGGCGAGCGCGCGCAGCGCCAGCGTCCAGCCGTCGGTCGCGTCCGGCAGGAACGGCTGGAGCACCCCGAGCGTCGCCGGCCGCGGTGCGCTCGTGCCGAACCAGGCGACCGGCGCCGGCACCCGGGTGCACCCCTGCGCGGCCAGCGCGGCCGACACCTCCAGATCCGGATTGACGCCCGGCTGGATGCGCCGGAAGACCTTCAGGATGTACGCGTCGCCGTACACGAGCGAGGTGTTGGACTGCTCGGCGTCCAGCAGCCGCGGCGGCAGCCCGCCGGGCACCTGGACAGCCGGATCCGCCTCGAACCGCAGCGGGCCCGCCGTGCCCGGGTGCCGCAGCCGCTCCAGCAGCAGATGCGCCGAACGCGGGTCGTGCAGCGCGTCGTACACCGCGAGGCCGGAGAAAGGTCCCTGCTCGGCGCGGCCGAGGAACGCCTGTTCCAGCCGGGGGGCGAGCTGCTCGCGCAAGGTCAGCAGCAGCTGGTAGCAGTCGCCGGGCGGGGGAGTGCCGCCGGGCGTGGGCACCGGCGCGTGCGAGGCGTGTACCAGCAGATGCAGACACCCGGGGAACAGCTCGGTCACGTGCAGCACCGACAGATCCGTGACGGGCCGGTCCTTGCCCGCGAACCAGCGCTGCCTCGGCAGCCAGTCGCGCAGCAGCCCGCCCAGCGAGGCCAGCGGCCCGCCCCGGCCGGTCGCGGTTACCGGTCCGACAGTGATGGTCTTCGGCATGACGCGCGTCCTTTCCTCGGCGCCGGGCGTTCAGTGGCTGCCGATGCGGGATGCGACCCGGGTGAGCCGGAACCAGTAGAAGCCGTGGCCCTGCAGGGTGAGCAGGTACGGCAGTTCACCGATGGCGGGGAACCGCACCCCGCCGATCAGCTCGACCGGATGCCGGCCGTCGTAGGCGCGCAGGTCGAGTTCGGTCGGCTGGGCGAAGCGGGAGAAGTTGTGCACGCACAGGACGAGGTCGTCGCCGTACTCGCGCAGGAAGGCGAGCACCGCCGGGTTGGAGGACTGGAGCTCGTTGTACGACCCGAGTCCGAAGGCGGGGTTCTGCTTGCGGATCTCGATCATGCGCCGGGTCCAGTGCAGCAGCGACGACGGCGAGGACATGGAGGCCTCGACGTTGGTGACCTGGTAGCCGTAGACGGGGTCCATGATCGTCGGCAGGTACAGGCGCCCCGGATCGGACCTGGAGAAGCCGGCGTTGCGGTCGGGGGTCCACTGCATGGGGGTGCGGACGGCGTCGCGGTCGCCGAGCCAGATGTTGTCGCCCATGCCGATCTCGTC